>JAFKKQ010000291.1 GCA_017304505.1 Hyphomicrobiales bacterium
TGTTGGCATAGGCGAACGCGGCGCGGCCTGGCCGCACCTTCAGGAAGATCGCGCCCAGCACGCAGGTCACGGCCAGCCCGATGCCGGCGCGCCGCCACGACACCGCGCCACGGTTCTCGCTGATCGCCCATGCGAACGCGGTCAGGGCGACGACGCCCAGGCCCGATTGCAGCGCTTGCATGTCCCTCAGCCCTCAGCCCGAATCTCGTGATGGCGCTATGATACGCTGAAGTCCGATGCAAATGCCGAGGTCCGCCGTGGCGAAGATCCGTTTCGATTTCGGGTCGCTTACCCTCGACGCCGAACTTCTCGATACGCCGACCGCCAGGGCGATCGCGGCGGCGCTGCCGCTTCGGGCGGCAGCGCGGACCTGGGGCGAGGAGGTCTATTTCGACGTGCCGGTGCGCGTGAAGCGGGAGGTCGATGCCCGCGCCGTGGTGACGCCGGGCGAGATCGCCTATTGGCCGGAAGGCCCGGCCATTGCCATCGGCTTCGGGCGCACGCCGATTTCCAGGGGCGGCGAGACGCGCCTCGCGAGCCCGTGCAACATCTTCGCGCGGGCGCTGGGCGACGTGAAGGCGCTCGCAGCGATCGGTGCCGGAAGCGCAATCAAGGTCGAGAAGGTCTGAACGGTCAGCCCCGCCCGACGAAGGGCATGCCGTTGGCCATCACCGTCATGAACAGCACGTTGGTGTCGAGGGGAAGCCCTGCGATGTAGATCACCGCGCGTCCGACATCGTCGGCGCTCATGCGCGCCTCGACCATCGTGCGCCCGTCCGGCTGCAGCACGCCCTGGCCCTGCACCATGCGCTCGGTGAGTGGTGTTGCGGCGTTGCCGATGTCGATCTGGCTGCACAGGATCGAGTCGTTGCGGCAGTCGAGCGCGGTCTGCTTGGTGAGGCCGGTGACGGCGTGCTTGGTCGCGGTGTAGGCCACGGCGCGCGGTCGCGGCGTGTGTGCTGAGATCGAGCCGTTGTTGATGATGCGGCCGCCCTTGGGCGTCTGCGCCTTCATGATTTTGATGGCTTCCTGGGTGCAGACAAACATGCCGGTGAGGTTGGTATCGACGACTTTCTTCCAGGTTTCGAGCGGCAGTTCCTCCATCGGCACCGCGGGCGCGCCGATGCCGGCGTTGTTGAACAGGAGATCGAGCCGCCCGAACTCCGCCTTGACGCGGGCGAACAGCGCCTTGATCGAAGTGGGATCGCTGACATCGGTCGGCACGATGAGCACCCTGCCGGAGCCGGCTTCCTTCGCGGTTTCGGCGAGCTTTTCGGCGCGGCGACCGGCCAGCACCACGGCATAGCCGTCTTTCGCAAGCGCAAGCGAAACCGCCTTGCCGATGCCGGTGCCCGCGCCCGTTACGATTGCGACCTTCTGCGCTGCCATGATGCGTCTATCGTCCTCCGCTCTGTCGTTGCAGTCCGTATCGTAAGGCACTGCGCGCGCACTGCAACGGCACGGCGAGTGCCGGTCGTGGCTTCGTCCACAACAAGCGGCGCATGGGACTACGCGCGCCGGTGTTCGCACGTGTGTGGCGTCAATAGGTGGTCGCTGCCGCGTTGTGGCGAGCGCAGATGCGACGGCGGATTCCGAAAGAGCGTCAGGAGGCGAGGGCGGCGCGGGCATCGCCTTCGATGCTGCGATAGATGCCCGGGCCGGGCAGCGCCAGCCGTTCGCTGATCTCGGCCGGTTCGCAAGGGGTACCGAAACGGAAGCCCTGCATGCAGTGGACGCCGGCGGCGCGCAGGAACAGGTGCTGCTCGGCGGTTTCCACGCCTTCGGCGGTTACAGTCATGCCGAGGCCGCGACCCAGGCTGACGATGGCATGGACGATTGCCGCAGCGTCAGTCGCCTTTTCGATGCTAAGCACGAAACTGCGGTCGATCTTGAGCTTGTCGAACGGGAAACGGCGCAGGTAGAGCAGGCTCGAATAACCGGTGCCGAAATCGTCCAGCGCAAGCCGCACGCCGAGCGAGCGCAGGCGGTGCATTGCCGTTTCGGCGCTGTCGAGGTTGCCGAGCAGGGTGCTTTCGGTCAGTTCCAGCTCGAGCTGCGTCGGATCGAGACCCGTTTCCATGAGCGTTCGCTCGACCATATTGACGAAATCGAGCCGGCGAAACTGCAGAGGAGAGACGTTCACTGAAACGGTGATCCCCGGCCATGCCTTACCCTCCAGACAGGCGCGCCGCAGCACGCGCATTCCCAGTTCGATGATGAGGCCGGAGTGTTCGGCGATCGGGATGAATTCCGCGGGTGAGACAAGTCCGCGCGTCGGATGCGGCCAGCGCGCCAGCGCCTCGACGCCCACGACCTTCTCGCCGCTCGCATTGAAGATCGGCTGATAGAGCACCTTGAGGCGATCGTTGTCGATAGCCTCGCGCAATTCCTGCTCGACCAGCTTCCGCTGGGACAGGTCGGCATCCATCACCTCGTCGTAGATGCAGGCGCGGTTGCGGCCCTCGTTCTTGGCGCGGTAAAGCGCCATGTCGGCATAACGCATGATGTCGGCGGCGCTGACGGTTCGCTTGTCGATGATGGCGATACCGATGCTGGCGCCAATCACGATGGTGTGCCCGTTGACCAGATACGGCGCGCAAAGTGCGGCGATGGCACGGCTTGCGATCTCTTGCAGGGCGGCAGGCTCCGCCGACGCAAAGGTAATGACGGCGAATTCGTCGCCGCCGAGCCGAGCCACAAGGTCGTCGTCGTGCATCGTGTGCGACAGCCGCAGTGTGACATTGCGGATCAACTCGTCGCCGACCGGATGCCCGAGCGTGTCGTTGACGTCCTTGAAGTGATCGAGATCGATGTAGAAGACAGCGGCTGGCGGTCCGCCGTGCCGAACGCTCGTGATCGCAGCCTCCAGGCGCTCGCCAAAGAAATTGCGGTTGGGCAGTCCGCATAGCGGATCATGGAGGGCGAGGTATCGCAGTTGGTCTTCGCCCGAGGCGATGGCGGCTGCCGTGTGGCGCATGTATCGCATCACGAGGCCGGCCAGGAGCGCGAATCCGGCAAGTGCGATGCCGATGAACGGAATGACGGAATCGAGAATGGCCGCCCCAGGTTTCTCCGATGACCACACGAAGCGCGCGATCGGCTGATGCTGGCCGTCAGTGAATGCATAAGCGTTGTTGCCGGCGGTGACGGCCTCTCGGCCAGTGATCCGCAGGTTCGGGAGTTGCAGGCGGTCGCTGATGTTTGCCAGCAGTCTTCGTTCGACAAAACGGATTGCGAGGATCGCAGGTGCGGTTTTGGCTTTGCCCAGCGGTAACACAGCCACCACGCCGGGATGTCCGTCGACGTTGAGCAGCAGAACAGTTTCCGTGATGTCGCCTGGTTGCAGTGGGTCGGCACCGAGCAAGCGCGTGGAGCCAGCGGGCATGGAAGGCTTGCGGCCGCGCAGGAATTCGACAGCGGTTTGCAATTTCGGGGTCGCCGCTTGGGCCAGTTCGTTATCGGACCGCAACCGGCCGGGCTGCGAGTAAACCACCTCGCCATTGGAGCCGATCACCACAACGAGGTTGTGGTCGCGCAATGGGCTGAGCCAGAACGTGAGCCGTTGTTGCAATCGCGCCGATCCCTGTGCGATGTCGTCGGCGCTGACCGCAGCGTTCGATAGCGCGACATTCTTGATCCGGAGCAGGGACCACTCGCCGAGATTGGTGATGGCGCGGGTCAGGAGCTGCCGCTCGCGGCCGAGCGCAACATCGTCGGCGCGCTGCGCCGATGTCAATGCCGCGACCACGATGCAAACGATAGCGACCGCCACGACTATGCCGAGCGGGACGAGCACGCCGAGGCGCGTTCGGTCCCACCCGGCCGGTTTTGGCGGGGTTTTCCCAACGCTCTGTTGGGAAGAAACTACACTCGTCACTTTCTCGCTCCGCAACCCCTCCAGGGATACAGCAGATTAGGAATGAATAATTGTAAATTGAATTGAGGACTGCCTCAGGGTGGTGAGTCAGCACGGATCATCGCGCATTTCACCGCGTGGTGTTAACCCAGGGTAAATTGGTTAATGAAATTCAACCCGCTGTGCGCTAACGTTCCCATATACAAAGCCGCTACGATGCCGGATGGGGAAGACAGTCGGGGGTGGCCGTGAATCGGGAGAGACGTTGATGAGTGACGCGCAGGGCGCGAAATCCGGGGTTGTGACCGCGGCTGTGCTGGTGATCGGGGATGAGATCCTGTCCGGGCGAACCAAGGACAAGAACATCGGTTACATCGCAGAATATCTGACCAATATCGGTATCGACACGCGCGAGGTCCGGGTGGTCCCCGACGTCGAGGCCGAAATCATTGCCGCGCTTGATGCGCTGCGTCACCGCTACACCTATGTCTTCACCACCGGCGGCATCGGGCCGACCCACGACGACATCACCGCCGATTGCGTCGCCAAGGCTTTTGGCGTGTCGATCGATGTCGATCCCCGCGCGCGAGCGATGCTGCTGACGCGGATTGCCGAGAAGGATTTGAACGAGGCGCGGTTGCGCATGGCGCGTATCCCCCAGGGCGCGGACCTGATCGTGAACAAGGTGTCGAGCGCGCCGGGTTTCCGGATCGGCAACGTGCATGTGATGGCGGGTGTGCCGACCATCATGCAGGCGATGCTCGATGAGGTTGCGCCGTCGCTGAAGACCGGCGTGAAGATGCTCTCGGAGTCGGTGCGCGCCGACTTGCGCGAAGGCGACATCGGTGGCCCGCTGGGCGAGATCGCCAAGGCGCACCCCGACGTGATGATCGGCAGCTATCCGTTTCAGGATGACGGCCGCCCCAACACCAACGTCGTGGTCCGCTCGCGCGATCCGGCCAAGCTCGCCGCCGCCAAGGCTGCTGTCGAGGACATGCTGGCGCGTGTCCGGGCCGGACTGCGGCAGACGGCTTGAGCGGCAGGCAAGCGGGTGAACGGCGGGTGGGAAGCGGTGCAGGCGAGGGGCTGATGATGGCGGAGCCGCAAGATCCAGCGCAGCCCGCGCAGCCGGTGAAGTCGTTTCCGGTTTCCTGGGATCAGTTTCATCGCGACGCGCGGGCGTTGGCATGGCGGCTTGCCAGCGCCGGCCCGTTCGAGGCCATCGTCGCCATCACGCGCGGCGGCCTGGTGCCCGCCGCCATCGTGGCGCGCGAGCTGAATGTGCGGCTGATCGAGACGGTGTGTGTCGCGAGCTATGACGACACGCGGCAAAGCGCGTTGCAATTGCTCAAGGGCGTGGCGCCCTCCATCGTCGATCTTGGCGGCGCGGGTGTGCTGATCGTCGATGATCTCGTCGACACCGGAACGACCGCCAAGGTGGTGCGCGAGTTGTTGCCGGGGGCGCATTTCGCGACCGTCTACGCCAAGCCGATGGGTCGGCCGCTGGTCGATACTTTCATCACCGAAGTGTCGCAGGACACCTGGATTTACTTTCCGTGGGATACGGGGCTGGCCTTCCAACCGCCGATCCGCGAGGGTGGAGCCTGATAAAACAATACCAAGGGGAGGGAACGATGATTACGCGGCGCAATTTCGTGGCGGTGGCCGGCTTGTCGGTGCTGGCCGGCGGTGTCCGGCCGGCGGCCGCGCAGGCGCAGGCCTATCCGACCCAGCCCATTCGCATTCTGGTCGGATATCCGGCCGGCGGTGGCGTCGATATCGTGGCGCGGCTTGTCGCCGACCCGATGAAGGAGGCGCTCGGCCAGCCGGTGGTGGTTGAGAACCGCACCGGCGCCGCGGCGATGATTGCGGCCAACGCGGTGGCCAAGGCCGCGCCGGATGGGCACACGCTGCTGATGGCGGCGTCGGGTGAAGTGGCGATCAACCACTCACTCTACAAAGAGAAGATGACTTACGACCCGGCCAAGGAACTGACGCCGGTGGCGATGATCGGCATCGTGCCTTGCGTCGTGGTGGTTGCCGCGAACAGCCCGATCCATAACCCCAAGGAACTCGTCGCTTACGCCAAGGCCAATCCCGGCAAGCTGTCGTTCTCCTCGTCGGGCGTCGGCAATCCGCAGCATCTTGCCGGCGAACTGATGAACAGCATGGCCGGGATCGATGTGCTCCATGTGCCGTATCGCGGGTCCGCGCCGGCGGTAACCGACGTGGCGACG
>JAFKKQ010000292.1 GCA_017304505.1 Hyphomicrobiales bacterium
AGCGTGCTCGGAAGGTTCGCGAAAATCAAAAGTTTCAACAGAGGACCAGCCGCCTGCTTCCCGAACGCTATGCCGATCAGCCACCAGCAGTTTACGTGGAGCAGCGCATCTATGATAGCTTTCCGTCTCGGGAGGATGAGGCGAGGCTTGCGACGTTTCATCGGCATGAGTGGCCCGCCCGCATCGGACTTATTCCATCAATTGAGGACGGGCGCTACCGAGAGCTTGGTGAACGCGTCATCGCCACCGAGCAACCGCAATTACTGACAGGTTCGCAACGCACTCGATGGCAGACGTGGCGCCGAGATCGGATTCTTGCTACCGGCGAAAACCCCTGGCTCACGGTCGCTGACGCGAGGGCCGAGCTCGACGAACTTGTTGAAGCCACGCCGGGCAAGCAACAACGCCAATTCAGCGACATAAGAAATTTTCTCAAAAGTCTGGAAACGAAGTGCTCGGTGGAGTGAGACTACAATTAGATCGCTTCACTCTCTTAAATCCGAGTATCAGCTCTTCAGATCATACCGCCCATAAGATTGGGTTGGGCTTCACGGGCACATGTAACCCCCCGATTCTGACCCTAACGCCGTTCGCTGCTCGGACCAATCGGTCGAAAACCGCCGCATCAGGTGATCTAACTGGAGTACCGAGGGTTGCTGTCCATTCAGTATCGTTTCGATGATTTTTGGGGCTAGCAGTGTCAACCGCAACACGCGGCTTACATACGATTCGTTGATCTTCTCCGCCGCCGCGATCTCGCGAATGGTCGAATACTGTCCACTCTCCAGCATCTCCCGCCAGCGGAATGCCCGGGCGATCGCCTTGACCATGGCGCTGTCAACATGGCGGCGGATGGGCGTCGTGGTGACGTTAGTGCCGTCCGGTGCGAGGACGAGCTTGCGGCCTCCGCGCCTGCGGATCGATATCGGCACGCGCACCGTGACGGTGCGGCCATCGCCGGTGAGATTAGACTCCGCCATCAGGCCGCCCTCCGCGGTTCTGGCCGCACGGCGCGCAGATCAGTGACCAGATTCGTTAGCCCCTCTGTCCGCAGTTGGATGTCTGCACCTTCGGTGCTGATATCGACCCGCTCGACCAGCAATTGCACGATGCGCGCCTGCTCTGCGGGGAACAGTTCGTCCCAGAGCGGGTCGAGCCGCTCCAATTCCTCCCGGACGTCGGCTTTGGTGAGACCGTCCAGCGACTGTCGCGCAACCCGCCACGTGCGGACGATGACCTCGGGGGAGCGCAGGATGGTACGCACCTGCTCGATGACCGCGCTCTCGATTTCGGCTGCAGGGATACGGCGCACGGGGCAGGCCTCACCGTCACGTTTCAGCACGTCAGTCGAGACGTAATAGCGGTAGAGCTTGCCACTGCGTCGGGTGTGAGCAGGCGTCATCGCCCGGCCGGTCGGTCCGAAGATCAGGCCCTTCAATAAGGCGGGCGTTTGAGTCCGCGTCTGCCACGCACGCACGCGCGGACTCTCGGCGAGAATGCTGTGGACCTTGTCCCAGAGCGCCTGACTGATGATGGCCTGGTGCTCGCCTGGATACGCAGTGCCCCTATGCACGGCTTGGCCGATGTAGACGCGGTTATTCAGGAGCTTGTAGACGTAGCCTTTGTCGACAAGCTTGCCCTGCTTGCCGGTGACGCCCTCCGCACGCAGAGCGCGCACCAGTGCGGTTGCGGAGCCGATCTTGACGAAGCGCTCGAAGATCATCCGGATCTTCTTTGCTTCGGCTTCGTTCACTACAAGCTTTCGGTCTTTCACGTCGTAGCCGAGCGGCACGAAGCCACCCATCCACATGCCCTTCTTGCGGGAAGCGGCGAACTTGTCGCGGATGCGCTCGCCGATTACCTCTCGTTCGAACTGGGCGAACGACAGCAGGATGTTGAGCGTCAATCGGCCCATCGACGTGGTCGTGTTGAAAGATTGGGTGACGCTGACAAAGGTGACGCTGTTGCGGTCGAACACCTCGACCAGCTTGGCGAAATCCATCAGGGCACGGCTCAATCGATCGATCTTGTAGACCACCACCACGTCGATGCGGCGCGCTTCGATGTCGGCGAGCAATCGCTGCAGTCCAGGGCGTTCCAGGGTCGCGCCGGAAATGCCGCCATCGTCGTAGCGGTCGGACACCAGCACCCAGCCCTCGGGCTTCTGGCTCGCGATGTACGCCTCGCAGGCCTCGCGCTGCGCATCGAGCGAGTTGAACTCCTGCTCCAGACCCTCTTCGCTCGATTTGCGGGTGTAGACCGCGCAGCGGAGTTTGCGGACGATCGGCTTCTTCATCGTGCGGCTCGCTGGTTCTTCAGGCCGAAGAAGGTGAGCCCATTCCAGCGCGTGCCGGTGATCGCACGTGCGATGGCCGAAAGAGACTTGTAGGGACGGCCCTGGTACTCGTAGCCGTCGTCGCACACGGTGACGCAGTGCTCGATGCCCTGGTATTCGCGGATGAGCCGCGTGCCCGCGATCGGTCGATCTTTGGCCGGTTGGCGCCGCCGCTTCGGATCGCCGCCGTCCAGCTCTTCGGCGAGGTCGCGCAGGCGCCGTAGCGTTTCGGGTTTCAGCCCGCCGTATGCCAACTCCTGGATGCGGTAGGCGAGGCGGTGTTCAAGGAAGCGCCGGTTGTACGGCGGCGGTTCGGATTCGAAGAGATCGCGCCATTTCTGCTTGAGCGCGCCGATCGGCGCAGTTTTCAGGGCGGCCAGTTGGGCCAGCACGGTGTCGGTCAATCCCAGCCTCCATGCGACGTGAGACGGTCGGCATGACTGCTCTGGTGAGCGGCAGAGTCGAGCAAACTCTCTCCGCTGGCCGCAGATATGGCTCGCTGCAAAGCTTTGCCGATGAGCGGGTTATGGCCGGCGGCAATGCTGGGCTCGTCGGCGACGAAGTGATCCAGTTCGCCAATGCCGAGCTCATCGCCGAGGGCCGCTACCGCCTCAGCCGACTGTTGCGCGGCCAGCGCGGCACAGAGCACGAGATCGCGGCGCATCCGGCCGGCAGCCGTTTCATCCTGCTCGACCCGGCGCGCCAGCCGCGGCCGAATTTTTCGGTTTCGCGCATAGGGATCGAGATCGCCTGGCGCTATGCGCCGGTGCCGCAGGGACCGAGCGGCGACCTCTCGGGCGAGATCGTCCTCACGGACACAGGCAAGGGCTTAAGGCCGTTCGCGCCGGTGCATCCCAAGGCGGTGCGCGACCCATCATCCGGTGATGTGCAACTCTCTTGGATTCGGCGCACGCGCGTCGGCGGCGACTCCTGGCTTAACGAGGTGCCGCTCGGCGAGGAGACCGAAGAGTACGATGTCCTGATCCTCGATGGCGCAAACGTCGTGCGCACCATTCGCGTGACCAGCCAGAGCACGCTCTACCCCGCCGCCCAGCAAACGGCCGACTTTGGAGCGCCGCCGGCCACCCTCGCTTGGCGGGTCGCCCAGATCTCGCGCGCCTACGGCCGCGGCGTGACAGCCGAAACCCTTTCCATCCTCTGAGGACTACCCATGCCGACGCCCAATCTGGGCCTGCCGCAGCTCGCGGCAGACCAGGCGCAGAAGCACGTCACCGTCAACGAGGCACTCTACGATCTCGACGCGCTCGTGCAGCTCGCGGTGCTCGATCGCAGTCTTGCGGCCCCGCCTGGCTCGCCGGCGGACGGCGCTCGCTATATCGTGGCGGCGAGCCCCACCGGCGCATGGGCCGGTCACACCGACCATATCGCCGCCTGGCTCGATGGCGCCTGGCGTTTCTTCATCCCCGGTGTCGGCTGGCTCGCCTGGGTGGTGGACGAGGCGGCACTGCTCGCCTGGAACGGCTCGGCCTGGGTCGATGCGCTCTCCGCCGTCTCGGCGATCCAGAACCTGGCCCTGCTTGGCATCCGCACCGCCGCGGACGCGACCAACCGTCTCGCGGTGAAGTCCGACGGCGTGCTGCTCAGCCACGATGACGTGACGCCCGGCACCGGGCACATGCGCGTTGCGCTGAACAAGAGCGCCGCGGCAAAGGACGCCGGCTTCACGTTCCAGGACGCCTTCAGCACCCGCGCGTTGTTCGGCCTGCTCGGGGACGACGACTTCACCATCAAGGTGTCGCCTGACGGCTCGACCTTCTATCTCGCGGTCTCGATCGATAAGGATACCGGCCACGTTGGCTTGGGTGGCGCGACCGCCGACGCCAACAACGCTCTGATTGTCAAGGGCACCGCCTTCCTGTTCGACCGCGAGACGGACGATGTCCGCTTCACGTTCAACAAGGCCGCCGCCGGCGACGATGTCGCGCTCACGTTCCAGACCAACTATTCCGCGCGCGCGCTGTTCGGGCTCCTCGGCGACGACGACTTCACCGTCAAGGTCTCGCCCGACGGATCGAACTACTTCACCGGCTTCGTAGTCGATCGGAGCACTGGGCGGCTCAAGCTGCCGCTGGCGCCGAAGTTCTCGGCCTACACCAATTTCGACAACTACATCGCGGCCAATACCTGGACCAAGGTCCAGTTCAACAATGCCGACTCCAACGACCAGAACGCCTTCAACGGCAGCAACAACAATTTCACGGCCCCGTTCGCCGGCACCTACACGTTTGGCTTCTCGTTGCGCTTCAAGGCCAACGCGACAGTCCCGACGAAGGTGACAGCCACGTTCTACAAGAACGGCGCTGAGCTCGGGCGGGGGCGCGCGGTCTCGGGCGCGCCGGTCGACGATGTCACCACCTATAACCTGACGGTCCTCACGCCGCTCGCGACGAACGACGTAATCGACGTGCGCGTCCATTTCGCGACCAACGACGGCTACATCGAGAGCGACCAGTCGCACTTCTGGGGCCACTACGTGCCCTGATCCCTGCCCACCAACCACCACGCCAACGGCCGCCTCCGGGCGGCTTTTTCATTTGGAGACCTTAAATGGCGGCTTCGACCTATGGCGAGGCGCTGCGGCGCCTGCTCGCGCACGAGGGCGGCTACACCAACCATCCCTCCGATCCCGGCGGCCCGACCAATTTCGGGATCACGCTCGCGGACTACCGCAAGTACATCACGCCCGACGCCACGGCGGCCGACGTGCGCGCCATGTCGGTCGACCAGGCGAAAGCGATCTACCGCAAGCGATACTGGGACGCGCAGCGCTGCGATGAGCTGCCGGCCGGAGTCGACTACAGCGTCTTCGATTACGGCGTGAACAGCGGGATCGGCCGCAGCAGCAAGGTGCTGCGCCGCGTCGTCGGGCTGCCGGCCGATACCAGCGCCGTCAGCGACCAGGTACTCGCCTATGCCCGCGCGCGCGATCCCAAGGTGCTGGTCGCCGCGATCTGCGACGAGCGGCTCGCATTCCTGAAATCTTTGCGGACCTGGCCGGTGTTCGGTCGCGGCTGGGGCAGGCGCGTTGCCGAGGTGAGAGCTCTCTCGCTGGCATTGGCGGGCAAAGCGCAAGGGGTCACGCCAAGCCCAGCGCCTGCCGCGATTGTCGGGACGCCTCCTTGGCTCGCGCGCATGAACGCGATTCTCGGGCTCTACGAGTTTCCCGGATCCGCGGACAACCCGGCCATTGTTGCCATGGCAAGGGCCTGCGGCGGCAACATAGCGCGCACGTACCGGCATGACTCGATTCCGTGGTGCGCGCTCACGATCAATTACACGCTCATCGCTTCCGGGCTTCCAGGAAACGACAGTCTGTGGGCGCTCGACTTCGCGCGCTATGGCGTGCGTCTGAAAGGCGCGGCCGTCGGTGCGATCGCGACAAAGAGACGCGATGGCGGCGGCCACGTCTTCCTTGTGGTGGGTCGGACCAGGGACGGCCGCCTTGTCGGCCGGGGCGGCAACCAGCGCGACATGGTGTGCGATGAGGTCTTGGATCCCTCAGTTGTCACGGCCTTCACCTGGCCCAAGGACTACCCTCAGCCGGCGCAGGTCGGCTTCGCCGCGCTCCCGGTCGTTGACCCCGCGCCGAAGGCAAGGCGCGAGCTCGTCCAGCCGCCGCCCACAAAACTTGAGCTGCCCGCGAAGGGTGTCGTCCCGCCGCCGAAGGCCGCGAAGGAAATCATCACCAAGGGCGTGCCGGCCGGCGGCGC
>JAFKKQ010000293.1 GCA_017304505.1 Hyphomicrobiales bacterium
GGCCGGGCAAACCACTGATGTTCGGCCGGCTGGGCGACCTGCCTGTGCTCACGCTGCCGGGCAATCCGGTGTCGGCGCTCGTCTGCTCGCTGTTGTTCCTGCGGCCGGCGCTGCGCACCCTGCTGGGTCTTGCGCCCGCCGTGCCGGCCTTCGAGAAAGCGGTGCTCGGCGCCGCCATGCCGGAAAACGACCGGCGCGAGGATTACGTCCGCGCCCGGCTTGAGCACGCAGGCGGCCGCATGCCAACGGCCCACCCCTTCCCCACGCAAGACAGCGCCATGCTGATGACACTGGCAAAAGCCGATGCCCTGATCCGCCGTGCGGCATTCGCCCCGTCGGCGCGGGCCGGCGAAGGCGTCGAGATCATCCGTCTCGACAGCACGATGGGCTTCTGAAGCGGCCCCGGCCGGATCGCCGGACGGGGCCGTTCGCCGCGTCGAAGCCGCTTATGCCGTCTGATAACCGAGCACGGCCTTGACCTCGAGATACTCCTCGAAGCCGAACACGCCGTGCTCGCGCCCATTGCCCGACTGCTTGTAGCCGCCGAACGGAACGCTGCTGATCGACGGCGCGCCATTCAGATAGATGCGGCCAGCGCGGATCTTGTTGGCAACCTTCCGGGCGTGGTCGATGTCGGCCGCCTGAACATAACCGGCAAGGCCATAGCTGGTGTTGTTGGCGATCTCGACAGCCTCGTCCTCGGTCTCGTAGGTGATCATCGACAGCACCGGGCCGAAAATCTCCTCCTTCGCGATGGTCATGTCGGGCGTCACGTCGGCGAACACCGTCGGCCGCACGAAATAACCGCGGTTGAAACCGGTGGGACGGCCGGTGCCGCCGCACACCAGGGTCGCGCCTTCCTTGATGCCCTTTTCGATCAGCCCCTGGACCTTGTCGAATTGCGCCTTGCTGACCAGCGGCCCCATCTGCGACGCCGGGTCGAGTGGATCGCCGAGCTTGACCTGCTCCGCCGTCTTCTTGGCCAGCGCCACGGCCGCGTCGCGCTGCGAACTGTGGACCAGCATGCGCGTCGGCGCCTGGCAGGATTGCCCGGCGTTGGTGTAGCAGCGCAGCAGTCCCGCCGGCACGAAAGTCTCAAGATCGGCGCCCTTCAGGATGATGTTCGGCGACTTGCCGCCCAACTCCTGGGTGACGCGCTTGACCGTCGCGGCCGCGGCCTTGGCGACCAGGATTCCGGCGCGGGTCGAGCCGGTGAACGATACCATGTCGATACCGGGATGGGCCGAGATCGCCTCGCCGACGGTCGGGCCATCGCCGTTAACGAGATTGAACACGCCCTTCGGTACGCCAGCGTCGTGCAGGATCTCCGCAAGCAGGATCGTGCTGAGCGGCGCGACCTCGCTCGGCTTCAGCACCACCGTGCAGCCCGCGGCCAGCGCCGGCGCCAGCTTCGAGGTGACCTGGTTCAGCGGCCAGTTCCACGGCGTGATCAGGCCGCAGACGCCGATCGGTTCGCGGCGGATCAGCGTGCCGCCCATGAAGTTCTCGAATTTGTACGACTTGAGGACCGAAACCATTTCCTTAAAATGGGCGAGCGCATTCACGGTCTGCACTTCGTTGGAGAACGTGATCGGCGAGCCCATTTCCGCCGTCATCGCGCGCGCCAGTTCATCGCTTCGCGCTTCATAGAGCTTGATGATCTTCTCCAGCAGCGCCAGCCGTTCTTCGCGGCTGGTCTGCGAGTAAGCCGGGAAAGCCCGGCGGGCCGCCGCCACCGCGCGGTCGACATCCGCAGCTGAGCCGAGACTGATCTGGCCCGCGACCTCTTCCGTCGCAGGGTTGATCACATCGAAAAGCTTGGGAACCGCCGGGGCGACCCACTCGCCGTCAATATAGAATTTCGTATCGTTCTTGCTCATCGCTGGCTCCCACAGTTCGTTCTTGCAGATTCCACCCTTCCGGGTGTCGGCGTGTCAGATCGATTGGCCCGTCGGAAGATCGGTTCATCGGTCGGTCGGTATCGAGCCGCCGGACTTCGCGTCAACTCGGCGTCACCCTGGCGGGTGCAGCCATCACCAACATAAGACTTGACCACGGCGATGGAAAGGCTCGGGCGTTCCCTGGCGGTCGGCCTATTTCGAGAATGCCGGTCAATGCACGCCTTGGTTTCACCGGATCCGTCCGTATGAGTGTGTCGCATCGATACGATATATACAACAAGATATAACGATGGTGCAACGCAAGCCGCCGTCCGGCGCCGGCATGCCTGCCCTGCACACCGGACCGTCCTTTAGAATCGTCTCAAGGGCGCTTAATCAGCGAAGCCGGCGTGACGAAGATCATCAGGTTGGCGAGGATGATCGTGCCGGCCAGGAAATAAAACGCCGCCATGATCCCATAGTGATCGGCGATGATGCCGGCGGTCACCGGCCCCAGCGCCTGGCCGATCGCCTGCATGCCAAACAGCAGGCCGATGGCGCTGCCGCCCATGTTCGCCGGGGTCGCATCCAGCAGCCAAGCCTGCAACACCGCCCGCACGGCAAACAGGAAAAAGCCAAGCAAGGCAATCAGTACGACAAACCAAATCGTACCGCCGGCAAAAGCCATGAACAGGATGACGACGGCGGTCATCGACATGCTCGACATGATGATCTGCCGCCGGCCGATCTTATCGGAGAGGTGGCCCGCAATCGGCGCGGCGATGAAGCCCGAGGCTTGCAACGCGAACAAGCAGGCACCGATCAAAAAGGCCGAATAGCCCATATCCCGCGCGAGATAGACCGGCAGGAACGTGAGCAGCGCGCTCTGCGTCATGGCGCGGAATGTGGAGCTGACCGATAGCGTGACGAGCGCAGGATTCCGCATCAACGCCACGAGCGAGCGGAAACGCTCCCCCCCGCTCATGGCCGCGGGCTTGGCTTCGGCCCCCCCCGCGCGCGCATCGGCGCTATAGATGCGGCCGATATAGAACAGAATCATCACCGACATGATGATGCCGGGGATGACGTTGATCAGGACGACGCCGCGCCACGAGTAGGTGGCCAGCAGCGCGCCGATGACCAACGGCGCGATGGCATCCCCGACGTTTCCGCCCATGCTGTGAAACGCCATCACCAGTCCCTTGCGGTCGGGGAAGCGGTTCGCCAGCCACGGAATCGCCGTCGGATGCCACAGGTTGTTGCCGATGCCCACCAGCGTGGCGCAGAGCAGCATCATCCAATAGACGTGGGAGAACCCCATCACGAGATAGGGGAAGCCGACCCAGAACAGCGACAGGGCCATCAGCAGGCCCTTGCGGCCGACCGCGTCGACGAAGATGCCTCCCGGGATGTTGGAAATCGCACCCGCCGCGAACTGGCAGGCGAGGATCGAGCCGATCTGGCCGTAACTCAGGCCCAGCTCCGCACCGATAAGCGGCAGCAGAAGATAAAACGTGGCCGGGTACCAATGCGTCAGCGCGTGCCCGATGCTGACGACCCAGACCTCCTGAAACGAACGCTGTCGAACTGCGTCGGCGCCGATCGTCACTTCAGTCATTTTCTATCCCAGCAGCCGCCCGTCCGCCCTTGTGGTCTTCTCGGCAATCGGAGGGTCGAGCGCGCATCATCCCCATTTCCAGGGCTGCTGTGTAGCCTCCCCTTTGGGGAAGGGGCAACATATCCTCCTGCGGCACGGCTATGTGAAAATGGCGAGCCACCCTGCGGCGCAATAAAAAGCGCCCCACGACCGATGCGGGGCGCACAACAGAGCCTTTTGACGAGGCGGCCGCCAAGGACCGGGCGAGGGCTACATAGAAAATGCCCGGTTCCCCGGCGGCACGCCCGCCCCCTCTGGCGGCGCAGCCCGGCTACTTCGGAGCGATAACGATCCGCCCCTTCATGTTGGGGTGGTACCGGCAGTAATAGTCGACCGTTCCGGCTTTTTTCAGGACGAGGCTGACCGTCTTCTTGGCCGCGATCGTCACGTCCCAATCGCCGTTTCGCGCGGTTGCCGTGTGAGCGAGGATGCCGCTGTTGACCCATTCAATGGTATCACCGACCGTCGCATTGGTTTCGGCCGGCGAATACACCAGCTTGTCCATGACGATTCGAATCGTCTCCGCATGCGCCGGGACGGCGCTCATTGCCGACGCAAACACAACGGCAAACGCGAGACAACACCGCCTCGGCGACATGGGACGTTTCATCGGCCTCTCCTCACTTCAGGCCCGCAGCAACGTGCTCGGCGTGTTGTTCATGGCCCTCGAACAGCTTGAGGCCGGTCTCCAACAGGCTCTTGAGCTCGCCGTTGGTCGCCGATGGAATCAACAGCGTCTCCAGCGCGCCATTGACGGCCTTGTGGAAGGCAACCTCATTGGCGACGTAGGCGCGGTCGAAGGCTTTGCCGGAAAGCTTGGCAAGCTGCGCCCGCTTGTCCGCAGCCTGTTTCGTCAGCGTGCGGCTGGTATCGTTGTCCTCGGGCGTGACGTGAAGCTTCTTGACCAAAGCCAGCGCCTGCTTGTTCACCGCGTCGTGGTCGCGCACCATGCCCGCGGCGAACTCGCGAACGGTCTTGTTCTTGGATTTGGCGAGAGCCTGCTTGGCCGCCGCGATGTCGATCACGCCAGCCGTATAGGCGATGTGAGCGATCTGGGGATCGGTGGGCTTCGCCGCATTCTGCGCAAGAGCGCCGCTTCCCAACAAACAAATCGCGGCGATCACCGCACTCAATCGAACGAACATTGTCAGTCTCCTGTCACTCCGTGCCGAAACGGCATCGGACGTTGCCCACGTGACGTTGCCCACGTGTAGACAGTTGCTTGGATGGATCGTTGGCGGAAAGGTTCCCGGACTTTGCCGGCATCACGCGACAGTGAACGCCGGCCATCGGCGCCACCGCATCAACGGCTGAATGTCACGGACAAAGCAGCACGGCCGGCTTGCGCCGGCCGCGCGAACGTTATTGCAGGCGGCGCTGACGCCGTCTGTCAAAACAACGCAGTGTCTGGCTTTCGGAAAAATTCAGCCGGAGAAGCCGCATCCATCAGCACCGGGCCGATCTGGCTGTTGAGTCGATCGCGCACGAGTTGCCGTGCGCGGTGCAATCGGGTTTTCACCGTCTCCTGCCGCAGGTTGAGAAGCTCCGCCGTTTCCTCGACGCTCATACCTTCGATGACGCGCGCGACGAACACCAGGCGATAAGCCTCCGGCAGGTTGTCGGTTGCCTGCTCGACAAGTTGCAGAATCTGCCGCTGTGCCATTGTTCGTTCCGGGTCGTCGTTTGACGTCGATAGGGGGAATGGGATGATCTCGGCTTCAGCCCGCGTTCCTTCAAGAACGGCAAGGTCCACAACGACACGCCGGCGCCGCAGCCGTCCGAGAGCCTCGTTCATCGTGATCCGCGACAGCCACGTCGCCAGGCTGGACTCGCCCCGGTAGCTTGCGAGGTGATTGAAGGCGCAGACATACGCTTCCTGCACGGCATCCTCCGCCTCGGTGCTGTTGCGCAGAATGCTTCGCGCGATGCGATAGAGCCGCTGGTTGTTCCGCTGCATGATGGTGCGAAACGCGCTGTCGTCGCGGGCCAGCGCCCGGCGCACCAACTCCGCATCGTCCGAAACGGCAGGAACGGGCCGCGCCGCAAGAGCCTTATTCATGGATTGCTCCTTTGTTGCCGGTTAGATGCGCTTGCGCACCAAAGGTTCCCGGCACGTCCGCAGCGGCAAGCCCCGTCGTCAGCGCGGTCTTGTAACACCTTGTTTTAGAGCGCGATTTCAACACTTTGTGCGCGGAACAAGAATCCCACGGAACCAGCCCCGGACTTCGGACGGGGGTCTGCTCATCCCGGCCCCGGCGGGATTTTCACAACCCTTCGAACAGCGTGCCTCCCGCCGAACAGCCGTGCATTTCTCGGCCAAGCGCATCGGCTTGATCGGTTGTGCGCTATACGCAATTCTCGATTCTGTTGCCGGTCGCCGGCACAATGAGAATGGGCTGGATCATAATGAATCGCTGCAGTCGACACATGCTTGTTCTTTGCCTCGGCACGGCACTCGCGGGGCAAGCCAGCCCTGCCGCAGCGCAGCCGGCGTCCCCGCCCTCGCCGCAGCAAACCACGGCAAGCTTCGACGACTGGATCGTCCGCTGCGAGACACGCGCCGGCCCGCCCCAGCGCAAAATCTGTGAAATGGTGCAATTCACACAGACCAAGGGGCAACAAGGCGTACTTTCGGAGGTCGCGATCGGCTGGCCCGTCAAAAACCAGCCGATCAAGATGGTCATCCAGGTGCCGATCGGCATCTGGCTGCCGACAGGGATCAAGCTCGTCGCCGGCGCGGGAGATCCCGGCGTTGTCGCCACGTTCAAACGCTGCATACCGCAGTCGTGCTTGGCCGATGCCGAAATCAAGGACGACACAATCAGGCGGCTTCGCGCCGGCAGCACCGGCGGAAAGCTCGAATTCAAGGACGGCAACCAGAAAGACGTATCGCTTCCGGTTTCGTTCAAGGGCTTTGGAGCCGCTTACGACGCGCTGTTGAAGGAATAGGCCCTTCGACAAGCACGGCAGCCCGGCGCATCAGCGAAGCGAGAAGCGGATCGGCACGCTCAGGCGGATCACCGACTGGCTCATGGCCGGCGGGAATGACGGCAGCGGCTGCGCACGCATCACCATCGCCAGGACCTCCTGATCGAGCGCCGACGAACCGGAACTCCGAACAAGATGCCGTGACAACACCCGGCCATTGCGGTCGACGCTGAAACTCACGGTCGCGACGCCCTGTTCGCGCCGCGATTGCGCTTCGCTCGGATAGCGCTTGGCCGACTGCAATCGCGCCACCACCAGGTCACGCCAACTTGCCGTCGCAGCGCGGCTTGCGGCGCTGCCGGGGCTCGGCGCCGCCGGCCTTGCCGCGGTGCGCGCCTCGGAGCGCGGGCTCGCGGTGGTGCGAGGCGCCGGCGGCTTGTGCTCGACCTTCTTGCGCTCGGGCTTTTTGGGTTCGGGCTTTTCCTCGACCTTCTGCTCGACCGGCTTCGGCTCCGGAATCGGCAGCGCCACCTCCGCCTGCGCTTCGATCTTGGGGATGGCTTCCGTCATCTGCGGCTCGACCGGCGGTGTTTCGTCCGGCGGCTGCGATTCGACCATTTCCGGTCCCGGCGCGAGATCGACCGGCGAAGACGGCGCAACCGGCATCGGCGCAAGATCGAGCAGAACGGCCGGCGCCTGCGGCGCGCCTTGCGGCTCGTCGGGCGCCAGCAGGACGTAGCCCGCCATCAAGGCCGCATGCGAGGCGAGCACGAGAGCGGCAGCCAAGCCCCAGCGTTTGAATTCACCACCGAACGAATGCCCGGGCAGGACGAGCGCAGGCGCCGTCATTTGGCTTCCCTGTCCTCCAGCCCGACCAGGGCGACCTTGAGATAGCCGGCATTGCGCAGCGCGTTCATAACCTCCATGACCTCGCCGTAGCTGACGGTCCGGTCCGCCCGCAAGAAGATGCGCTCGTCGTGGTTGCCATGCGACGCCTGATCCAGCGTGGACGTCAGCGCCTCGCGCGGCACCGGATCGTCGCCGACCGCAAGCGTCAGGTCGGCCTTCACCGTCAGGAAGATCGGCTTGTCGGGACGCTGCTGCTTGTCGACCGTCGAGGACGGCAAATCGACCGGAACGTCGACCGTGGCGAGCGGCGCCGCGATCATGAAGATGATCAACAGCACCAGGATCACGTCGATGAAGGGGGTGACGTTGATCTCGTGGGTCTCGGCGAAATCGTCGCCGTCGCTTCCAAGCTGGATGGCCACGGCCCTACTCCGCGGCTGTGCGCGAGAGCGGCGCCGACACGCGATCGCAATCGCGGCTGACCAATCGCATCACCAGCGCCGAGCCATCCGCCAGCAGCGCGCGATAGCCGCCGATCGCACGGGTGAACACGTTGTAGATCACGACCGCGGGAATGGCGGCGAATAGGCCGAGCGCGGTGGCAAGCAACGCCTCGGCGATGCCCGGAGCGACGACAGCAAGGTTGGTGGTGTGCGCATTCGAAATGCCGATGAAGCTGTTCATGATGCCCCAAACGGTGCCGAACAGCCCGACGAACGGCGCCGTCGCACCGATGGTGGCGAGAAGGCCCATGCCGCGGCCGATGCGGCGGCTGGCCGAGGCTTCGACGCGATTGAGAAGCCAGGAAACTCTTTCTTTCAGGCCCTCGGGATCGGGATGGGGCGTGGCCTGGACCTCATGAACCGCGGTGCGCAACAGCCGTGCCACCGCATCGTTCCCCTTGCCGAGGCGGGAGTTGGCTTCGGCCAGCGAGCGGGCTTCGTTCAGCATCGCCAGCCCCTTTCGTGCCTCGCGCGAGGCCGCCCACATCTCCCAGTTCTTCGCCACGAACACCGTCCAGGTGACGAGCGAGGCGAAGACGAGGCCGAGCATCACGATCTTCACAACGATGTCGGCGTTGAGGAACATCCCCCACGGCGACAGATCGTGCGGCAAGATGGCCGCGGTGGCCGCGGGTGCCGGCGCAGCACCCACCGAAGGCGCGGTGCCGGACGGTGACGCTTGCGTCTCGGCGTTGTCCGCGGGCGCTGCCGGAGCGGCCGCCCAAGAAGAAGCCGCGGCAGGCGCTGCCGGAGCGGATGGGACCGATGTCGAAGCGGCCGGAGGTGGCGGAAACGGCGACGTTGCAGGCGCGTTGCCCGGCGCCTGGGCCAGGGCCGTGAGGGCGATCGTCGCCGCAGTTACGATTCCCAATGCGAAGGCCGCGGGCCGCGGGCGATGCAAGATTCTAATGGACATACGGGTGTTCCTATATTTCAAGCGCCGAAAGGCATGTCGCCCGTACCCCAACGCCGTTGCTGTAACGCGACATTGTGACCGGGCAAGGTCGATCTGCCCGTCATTCTGCCGGATGGACTTGCGGAGCCGCGGACACGCGCGACCTGAACAACCTTGTCTTGCGGCGACGCAGCCAGATCATCGTTCCCGTGACCGCGAAAACGGTTGGCAGAACGCCGCAGAGGAAAACCAGGAGCTGCCAGAGCACGCCCGAATGGCTGCCCTCGTGAATCCAGCGGATCCACTGCGCGATGGTGTCACCGCTCCGCGGTTTCACCTGGCTCAGCACTCCACTGCGGTCGTCGACCAGCACGGTCGTGAGGGATTCACTATCGGCCGCGCGGAGTTGAATGCGCCAGGCCTGACTCGCCTGGGTGGGAAGGAAGATGGCCGCCACCTGCGTGCCGGCCACCGCGGCCTGCGCGATGTCCTTCGCCCGGTCCACATCGATGTGCGGCGCCGCGAGCAACTTCGCGTTGAAGGCGCGCTGCGGCGGCGTCAACGGCGCGACCGAGGACAACAGCCCCCGTGCCTGTTGCGGAAAGCCGAGATAGACACCGGTCGCCGAAACGATCGCGAGCGGAATGGCGATCCAGAATCCAAACAGATGATGCAGGTTGGATGGTGTGTTCGGGGCGCGCCGCCAGCGCAGACCGCGACGGAATCCAGCCGTCCGCGGCCACCACAAATAGATGCCGCTGAGCGACAGCAGAAGCATCCCGACCCCCGCCCAGCCGACGACGGCGCGGCCGCTGTATTGCGGGATCGTCAGGTTCTCGTGGAAACGGTGCATGAAGCCGACCAGGGAGTTCCGGAACTCCGCCGTGTCCAGCACACGCCCGCTTGCCGGATCGAGATAGACCGTGAGCAGACGCGGGCGGCCGCCGGTGCGTTCGCCGCGACGCTGTTCGCGCGCCGTCACAGTGGCGGGCCATCTGCCGCTTTCGGGCATGCGCACCGCGATCGGCTGAAAGCCCGGCCCGAGTGCAGACGTGGCGCCGGCAAGCAAAGCCGATGGCGGCTGCGGCTGACCCGCCGTCACGGCATAGCGGCCGGGATTGACCAGCGCGTCGACGTGATCGCTCCACACCAGCAGCGCGCCCGACAGCGAGATCGGGATCAACAGCACCGCAAGACCGATGCCGAGCCACAAATGGATGTTGAGCCACAACCGGCGCAACCGGGCGTTCACGCTGGACGACATCGCGCGCTCACTTGGAAGTATTCCAATCAATGCAATAACTGACGGGGCTGTATATCGCGCACTCGATATGATCGAAAGTAGAAATCATCGAAATCTCGTTGTTTCGAATCGTTCTAAGGCGTGAACCTGGTAGTTTCGAGCATTTGTAATTGTGTACGAATACTTGCCATGTTACCCGAATACTGCGAGGCAACTGAGATTTTCTTTATTCTAAAGTGAAAGAAGGGGGCGCTATGTCGTCGACGATCCGAAGCCGCAAGCGAGCACTCAAGCATGAAGAACTCGCGGTTCCGCAAAAGAAACAGGAGCCCGGTATCGCCCAAGCCGTCGCCCGCAGTCCCCTGTCGCATGCGGCCGTGGGTCTTGCTTCGATGATGCTGGCGACCGGCGGCGCCGCGGCCCAGGACGCCGGCGGCGCGCTTCCCACCATCGACGTGCTCGGCGACACCGGCGGCTCCTATCAGTCCACCGAACAGACCATCACCCGCCTGCCGACCGCGCTGAAGGACACGCCGCAGACGATCAACGTCGTCCCCGAGAAGGTGATTCAGGATCAGGCCCTCGTCAGCATGGAGGATGCGCTGCGGACCGTTCCCGGCATCACCTTCAGCGCCGGCGAAGGCGGCCAGCAGGGCGACAGCCCGATCATCCGCGGCTTCGCGGCGCGCGGCGACATCTTCCGCGACGGCATCCGCGATCCCGGCTGGTACACCCGCGACCTGTTCAACGCCGACCGCGTCGAAGTCTACAAAGGCCCTTCGGCCTTCGCTTTCGGCCGCGGCTCGACCGGCGGCGCGATCAACACCGTGTCGAAGCTGCCAACAGGCGCGAGCTTCATCGACGGCATCATCAGCGGCACCAGCGAAGCCGGATACCGCGCCGTGATCGACGCCAGCGGCAAGAAGGACAACATCTCCGGCCGCATCGCCGCGATGTACCAGGACGTGCCGACTCCCGATCGCGACAACGTCTACACCAAGCGCTGGGGCGTCGCGCCGTCGGTCAAGGTTGACATGGGGCTGCAGACGCGGGCGATCTT
>JAFKKQ010000294.1 GCA_017304505.1 Hyphomicrobiales bacterium
TCGAGAAGCATGTCCTGCAAGCCAAGGGATTGAAGACGGTCTACACCCGGGTTGGCGAGCAGCCGCGCGGCTCGAATGAAATCACCGAAGACACCATCGGTGTCATTCAATTCGAGTTTTCCGATTGGCGCACACGCAAACCGGCGCATGAGATCATGGATGGAATCCGCGAGGCGACAGCGGACATTCCCGGTATTCTGGTCGAGGTGACCGCGCCACGCGCCGGCCCGCCGACCGGCAAGCCGATCCAGGTCCAGCTCGGCGCGCTCGATCCCGAGATGTTGCCCGCGGCGGCCAAGAAGGTCGCGGCGATGCTGGCGCAACGCAGCGACATTCGCGATCTCGACGACGGCCTGCCGTTGCCCGGCATCGATTGGAAGATCCAGGTCAACCAGGCCGAGGCCGCGAAATTCGGCGCCAACCCGGCGACGGTGGGGACGGCGGTGCAGCTTGTCACCAACGGCGTGAAGGCGACCGAATACCGTCCCGCCAGCAGCGACAAGGCCGTGGATATCCTGGTGCGTTTCCCCGAGGGGCGGCGCAGCCTCGATCAGATCGACGAGTTGCGCGTGCAGACGCCCTCCGGCTCGGTGCCGATCGGCAACTTCGTCGAACGGATTCCGGCTCAGCGTGTCGGTTACATCAATCGCGTGGCGGGCAACCGTGTGATGACCGTCTCGGCCAACGTGGCACAGGGCGTACAGACCGCGAAGCTACAGGAAGAAATCGCGCAGGAGCTGGCGAAGACCGATCTCGGCCGCGCAGGAGCTGGCGAAGACCGCTCTCGGCAGCGGCGTGACATGGAAGCTGAAGGGCGAGGACGAGGAGCGTGCCAAGGCGTCGGCCTTCCTGATGAAGGCGTTCGGCACGGCAATCTTCCTGATCTTCGCGATCCTGCTCGCCCAGTTCAACCGGCTGACATCGGTGGCATTGGTGCTGTCCGCCGTTGTGCTTTCGACCATCGGCGTGCTGCTCGGGTTGCTCATCATGGGGCAGCCGTTCGGCGTGGTCATGACCGGCATCGGCGTGATCGCCAACGCCGGTGTTATCGTCAACAACAACATCGTGTTGATCGACACCTATGACCGGCTTCGGCACGAGGGCATGAACGCCTACGACGCCATCGTGGAGACGTGCCGCGAGCGAGCGCGGCCGGTGGTGCTGACGGCGGTGACGGCGATCCTCGGCGTGTTGCCGATCGCGTTCGGCGTGAACATCGAGTTCCTCAGCCGCGAGGTGTCGGTCGGCGCGCCGGCGACGCAATGGTGGATCAGCCTGTCCACCGCCATCGTGTTCGGCCTCGGCTTTGCGACGGTCCTGACGTTGGTCGTCACCCCGGCGGCGCTCATGGCCATCGAGGGCATGCGGCTGAAGCGGCAGGCGTGGTCGGCTGCCGTGGCCGCGCGTTTCGCGCGGCGCGCGAACGAGGCCAAAAACTAAAAACCCTGCTTTTTGGGGCGGTTGCCGCCGGTCAGGCGGTGCGGCCGGGTGCGGAGCGGTCTGAAATCCGCTCGCCCGGCGGCGGGAACCTTTTGCATCGCGATCCATCTAACAACTGTCATCACCCCGATGCCGGACGAAGGAGAGGATTGCCATGCGAGGATTGCCATGAGTTCTAACGTGCGCGCGCTCGAGCCTGTCAGGTCGCTGCATGCCCATTCCGGCCGGCCTGAGCGGGCGGAGGTCGAGGCCGCGGTGCGAACCATCCTCCGGTGGACGGGTGACGACCCGGACCGCGATGGTTTGGTCGAAACCCCGGCGCGGGTGGCCCGCGCGCTGGAGGAGGCTTTCGTCGGCTACACTCAGGACCCCGCGCAGGTCCTGCAGAAATCCTTCGATGAGATCGAAGGCTACGACGAGATGATCGTGCTGCGGGGTGTCCGGTTCGAGAGCCATTGCGAACACCACATGGCGCCCATCCTGGGCCGGGCGTGGGTGGCTTACGTCCCAACCAGCCGCGTGGTCGGAATCAGCAAGCTTGCGCGGGTGGTTGAAATTTATGCCAAGCGTTTGCAAATCCAGGAGAGGCTCACCGCCCAGGTCGCCAATACGATCAACGACGTGCTCAAGCCGAAAGGTGTCGCCGTCGTCGTCAAGGCGACGCACCACTGCATGACCACGCGCGGCGTGCACAAGCCCGATACAGACCTGGTCACGAGTCGTATGCTGGGCTGTTTTCGTGACGACCCGCAGCTTCGCCGGGAATTCCTCGGCACGACGGTTTGACGTTGAAGGAGGAGGAAATGTCTCAAGAACAAGCCCCGCCGGCTGGTCCCGATCTTACCCAAGGCGTCGCCTTGTCCGAACTCGCAGGCGGCAAGCTGGTCGGTCATGTCGGCGACGACGAAATCCTTTTGGTGCGCAGCGGTGATGATGTTCTCGCCGTCGGCGCCTATTGCACCCATTATCATGGGCCGCTTGCCGACGGCCTCGTCGTGGGCGACAGCGTCCGCTGCCCCTGGCACCACGCCTGTTTCGATCTGCGCAGCGGCGAGGCCGTGCGCGCGCCGGCGCTGAGCCCGATCGAATGCTGGAAGGTCGAGCAGCGGGACGGGCGCGTCTATGTCCGCGAGAAGCAAGAGCAGTCCAGGCCGCGCGCACTTTCGGGCAAGGATATGCCGGGGCGCATCGTGATCGTCGGCGGTGGGGCTGCGGGCTTCGCCGCGGCGGAGATGCTGCGACGCCGGGGGTTTGGCGGCAGCATTGCGATGCTGAGCAGCGACGCCGCGCCGCCGGTCGACCGGCCTAACCTGTCCAAGGACTATCTCGCCGGCAGCGCGCCGGAGGATTGGCTCCCGCTGCGGCCGGACGATTATTATCGCGACAGCAACATCGACCTGCGTCTCAACACGGACGTTGCGGGTATCGATGTGAAGTCGCGCGAGGTGTTGCTTGGGGATGGGGTGAGGGTGCCCTACGACCGCATGTTGCTGGCAACCGGCGCCGAGCCGGTGCGGTTGCCGATCCCCGGTGCCGATCAGCCTCACGTCCATACGCTGCGTTCGCTTGCCGATTGTCGCGCCATCATCGAAGCAGCCAAGGGCGCGCGCCGTGCACTCGTGATTGGCGCGAGCTTCATCGGGTTGGAAGCCGCTGCGGCGCTGCGCGCCCGCGAGATCGAGGTGCATGTGGTGGCGCCCGAGCAGCGGCCGATGGAGCGCGTGCTTGGGCCGGGGATGGGCGACTTCGTCCGTGCGCTTCACGAGGAGCACTGCGTGGTGTTCCATCTTGGGGACACGGTGACGGCCATCGACGGTCGGCGCGCGACGCTGAAAAGCGGCGGTGTGATCGAAGCCGATGTCGTGGTGGTCGGCGTCGGCGTGCGGCCGCGCCTCGCTTTGGCCGAGCAGGCCGGGCTTGCTCTCGACCGTGGCGTAACGGTGAATGAGTATCTCGAAACAAGTGTGTCCGGTATCTACGCCGCCGGCGATATCGCGCGCTGGCCTGATCCGCATTCGGGGCAGAGCATCCGCGTCGAACACTGGGTCGTGGCCGAGCGCCAGGGACAGGTTGCGGCATGCAACATGCTTGGTCTTCGGGAGAAGTTCGATGCGGTGCCGTTCTTCTGGAGTCAACATTACGACGTCCCGATCAACTATGTCGGCCATGACGAGGCGTGGGACGAGATCGCCGTCGATGGCGACATCAACGGCAAGGATTGTTTGCTGCGATACAAGCGCGGCGGCCGGGTGCTCGCCATCGCTTCGATCTTCCGCGATGTCGAAAGCCTGCAAGCGGAACTCGCCTTGGAGCGCGGCAGCGTTCCTTAAGCTGTCGCGGCCGGCGCTCGACCTAATTTATGGCATGGGTGGCCAGAAAAGGATCGAGCGCGACATTGAGGCCAACCTGGCCGCCGTAGATCGTCGCGTCCTGTGCGTTCTCGCTGATAAAGGCGGCGTAGCCTGTCATGCCCGAGCCTATCTTCAGTCTGGTTCCGACCGTCTCCGTCCCCCAGTCCCGGGCCAGGATCACCGCCGGCATCGAGTAGCTCGGAGCCACCGTGGACGTCAGCGAGGCCGTTACTGAGCGGTCGAGCGAGGCCCATTCGTGGTTCCAAGTCACTTTTGCGAACGGCTGCCAGCGACCCATGTCCACACTGACCTGATAGCCGAGTTCGGATACGGCTGAGTTGCGTGTCTGATCGCCAAAGGACAGGGCGGTAAAACCACCGATCGAAGCAAACGGATCGGTTTCCGCGTAGCCCTTGACGTGCGCGCGCTGCAGAATCACGCCGACCACGGGCCCATGCGTGAGATAAAGCTGCGAGGTCGGCGCCTTGACCGGCATGCCGACCGCGCGCGTCGAGCCAATCGCGGTCTTGAAGTCATAGCCAAGCTCGGCGGCAAACGAGAGGTCGGAACCTCTGGTGCTGCCGGTGTTCGGCTGGATCGTGATGCCGATGGGCACCTGCCGGTTGACGTCATAATGCAGCGTGCCCCACGTCGCTGCGGCGTTGATCCAGTACGATCTGTTGCGGTAGGCGGAATAAAGCGTGGCGGCGACTTCATCCTCCCTGAAATCGCCGCCAAGACTGAATGTCTGTCGGGTGGTTCCGACCGATACGGCACCGCCGACGAGCCAGTTGCGCGCCAAACGGTAATCGACTCCCGCTGTCAGGTTCAGCGGTGTTCCAGGATCGTTTGGAAAACCGTTGGAGCTGTTGTTCATCTCCAGTGACGACACTGCGCCCGTTACCCAGGCGTGGTGGCTTCCGCTCTGGTTCAGCGAGATCGGAATCTGATTCCAGATCGACTGGATGACACCGGCCCGTGTTTTCAGCGGGGCTTCGGCGAGAAACGAAATCTCGCTCGGGGCGACCACCAGGCTGTAGTTGTAATCGGCTTCGATCTTCTGGCCGGCGGCCGAAAAGTGCTGGTCATCGGCGTAGAAGCTGGTCTGCTGCGCGTCGGCCGCGCGCAGATAGGCGTAGGACGAACTCGGGGTCGTCGTGTTGGCACACCATTGAGCCCAGCCGCTTGTGTTCGGTCCTGCGCCGGTCTGCGTCACGCAGGCCGAACCGGTTCCGCTCCCGACGACGCCGGGCAGCACCGTCGCCGCCGTAAAGCCGAAGGCGGTGGGATCCGACTGCACGGCCCGTCTCAGCCCGCGGATGTCGGAGGGGATGAACTGCACGCCGGCTGCCGCGAGATCGTTCCAAAGCGCGCTTGTGTAAAACGGCGGGAGGGCACCGTTGCCGCCGCCTGCCGACGGAACGATGATATAGCGCGCGCCGGCTGCTTGCAGCACTTTGATCTCGTTGGCGAGCAGTGTGGCTTGCGCGCCAACATAAGTCTCTTTGGCGGTCAGCGTTCCAAAATTGTCGTTCGCAAACGTAAGGTCGTTGCCGCCTGAACTAATCAAATAGAGTGCGTTGGGATTCGCATGGCCGCCCACGGACGTCAGATAGTTGGCGATCTGCTGCACGGTGGAGGGCAGGTTGGTATTCGTTCCGGGAGGGATGTTATTGAGATTGCCGATGTTGCCGTTGTCCGCGGTCGCAGCATCGACGGCACCTGAAATTGCGTAATTGGTGCCGACGGTTTGATTGGCGGGAATCGCCGAAAGACCGAAGTAAGAGGCCAGCAACTGGCTGTTCACGAGATAGCCAGCGCCGACCGGAGCGCCGGTTCCGCCTTGCGCGATTGACGCCGCGATCAAAGCGTCCTTGGCGGCTTTACCGGTTGCGTTCGAGGGCAGTGCGGCTTTCCACCATCCGCTGTCGACGCTGCTGTCGCCAAATGCGAAAAAACTATTGAACGATTGAGCGTTAGAAGTCTGCACCGTGCACAGCAATGCTGCCGCCGCCCATAAAACCGGCTGGATTCTCACGTTTTCCTCCCCGAAGAAAACGGTGTTGCGCCCTAGAGGTACTTTAATCCGGAGGGTCGGAGTGAATCCATGTGGTTGCGACGATTTAACAATATGGTAATGGACGGTGAAGGCTTGGCTAAACCCATGAAATTCATTGGTATTTTTCTTTGGGTCGCCACGACTCGCAGCGCTTCATGCTTTGACGGAAACACGATCTGTCGTCATGGCTGAGCCGATGCCGAAGGCGGCGAGATTCGGCCATCCATGACGCTTTTCAATTAAAGGCGCGTAAGGCTTGTTCCGCCGCGCTTCATCATGGATGCGCGGATCATAGCATAGGCGAGCGAGGCGACGCCGTTCTTCGAACGGCGAGAGCGTTTCGAGTTTTGACGGAATCGGACTTGTCGGATGACATGTCATGCTCCGCGAAGGCGGAGCATCCCGTATTCGTGGTGTACGCAGAACGAGAACAGATCGTAGCTTGCGGTGGATGCTGGATCATCCGCTTTCGCCGGACGATTTGACTATGCGGTTTGTCGGGAAACGCTGTGCAACCCGGCCAGCGCCGGCTCCAGGAGTGCGTCGGCGCCGGGAGCCGAATAGACCGCATAGACGGGAGAAGCGAAACGCGCCGCGCCGGGCACGATATGAAGCTGCCCGGATGCGAGATATGGCTGGATGGCGTGGACCCGGAAGTAACCGGAGCCGCCGGCGGCGAGAATGTAGCCCAGCCCAAGTGGACCGAGGTTGACGTGCAGTCCCGGTGTGGCATCGGGAAAGCTGACGTCGTGGCGAAGCGCGAAATCCGGTCCCCAATCGACGTGCACATAATCTTTGTCCGACGAAGCGTGTGACGCCGGATCGGTCGTCACCAGCACCAATTCTTCTTCGCGCAGCAGGTCGATCATCAGGCCGGGCCGGTGCTGGGGCGCATACATGATCGCGAC
>JAFKKQ010000295.1 GCA_017304505.1 Hyphomicrobiales bacterium
AGCCCGATCGGAGCGAGAGCGAACGGCAGCGGCGTTTGTTGTCCAAGGATCGTCGTTTCGGTGCTGCGCCGGTCGACATCCACCAGCACCCGCTGCCGCAGCTTGATGCGCTCAAGGTCCGCGCGGTTCGCGCGCAGCGTGTCCTGTGTGTAGGAGCCGGAATCGGCGTACTCGAAAAACATCTTGGGGACATTGCGCCGCGCGCGTTGCCGCAAGTCCTCGATGGAGGGAAACGATTTCATGGAGAATGCCCGGATATCTATCTTGGAACCGCCCTATCGTTAGCACGAAACCGCCGGTTCCATCGCTCGTCCTGCAAATCGGAGGAACGCTTCCGCCGGCTCCTGCGTTGTGGTCGCAAGAATTTGATCCAGAAGGGAGAATCACATGACGCATCCGGCGACCAAGAAGCGCGGCGGCAGTCCGGACGTGAAGCACAAGACGCGCCACGAGAAGCCGAACAGTGCGACGGAGCGAAAGCTCGAGGAGGGGCTGGAGGAATCGATGGCCGGCTCCGACCCGGTCAGCGTCACCCAGCCGGCTCCGCGCGAGAGCGACAAGCACGACACGAAGAAGGAGCGTTCCCATTGAGCGCAGCCGTCAGACCATGCGCCCATCTCGAGTGGGAATTGGCTATCCCGTGGAAAGCGGTCGTTGTTCCATAGAGGCGGCCGCACCGCCCCTTTTTTGCACGGTTGCCCGTCCCGTCTTAACGCTCTAATAAGGTTACCTGCGTCGGGCCAATGCCGCGCGACGATCACATACAATTCGTTGAACGCATCCGGTGTAAGCCACCGGCATGCAGGGGGCATCCTCGGCGCAAGGACATGAATTCGGGGACATCGGGCGTGGTTCGCAAGTATTTCGGCACTGACGGCATTCGCGGGCGTGCCAACGGCACGATCACGCCGGAGCTTGCGCTCAAGGTCGGGCAGGCCGCCGGCCTGATGTTCCAGAACGGCGAGCATCGCCATCGCGTGCTGATCGGCAAGGACACGCGCCTGTCGGGTTACATGATCGAGACGGCGCTGGTGGCGGGCTTCACTTCGGTCGGCATGGATGTGCTGCTGACCGGCCCGATGCCGACTCCCGCGGTCGCCATGCTGACGCGCTCCATGCGCGCCGATCTCGGTGTGATGATCTCGGCTTCGCACAATCCTTACGACGACAACGGCATCAAGCTGTTCGGGCCGGACGGCTACAAGCTGTCCGATGAGATCGAACTCAAGATCGAAAAGCTTATCGACGGCGATTTCATCAAGAAGCTGGCGAAGCCGGCCGACCTCGGTCGCGCCAAGCGGATCGACGGCGTGCAGGATCGCTATATCGAATTCGCCAAGCGCACGCTGCCGCGCAACCTGTCGCTCGATGGCCTGCGCGTGGTGGTCGATTGCGCCAACGGCGGCGGCTATCGCGTCGCGCCCGAAGCGTTGTGGGAGTTGGGCGCTGAAGTCATCAGCATCGGCGTCGAACCGGACGGTTTCAATATCAACAAGGAATGCGGCTCGACCAAGCCGGCCGCGCTCGCCGCCAAGGTGCACGAGGTGCGCGCCGACATCGGCATCGCGCTCGATGGCGACGCCGACCGGGTGCTCATCGTTGACGAGCGCGGGCATGTCATTGACGGCGACCAGCTTATGGCGGTGATTGCCGAAAGCTGGAGTGCCGACGGCCGCTACGTGCTCGAGCACATGCTGGGGCACGGCTACAACGTTGGCGGCGAGTCGTCCGGGCATATCATTCTGTCGGATTACGCCACCACCGGCGACGGCCTCGTTGCGGCGCTGCAGGTGCTGGCGGTGGTCCAGAAGCAGGACAGGCCGGTGTCCGAGGTCTGCCATCGCTTCGAGCCGCTGCCGCAGATCCTGCGCAACGTCCGCTATAAGCAGGGCAAGCCGCTGGAGGACGCCAAGGTGCGGCTGGCCATCGAGAGCGCGGAGCAGAAGCTCAACGGGCACGGCCGGCTGGTGATTAGGCCGTCGGGCACCGAGCCGGTGATCCGGGTGATGGGCGAGGGCGACAACAAGACCCTGGTCGAGGATGCGGTCGACGGCATCGTCGAGGCTCTGGGCGAAGCCGCAGCCTGAAGCCGACCAGGGCGAAAAAGCCTGTAAAATTAGTCGCTCTACAGTTTAGATAACGTGTAAGTTCGGTCGATTCCCTTTGCTCCGTTCGGGGCGCTCAAGTAACGATGGCCCCAGTAGGGACCATTCATGATCGTCTGCTCCTGCAACGTTCTGAGCGACCACGATGTCCGCACCGCGGTGCAGACGCAGGCGCGTCCGTGCTCCACCGGTCAGGTCTATGGTTGCCTGGGCTGTAGCGCCCAATGTGGCCGCTGCGCGCGATCCATCCGCAAGATCATGGATGAGGCGCTCGAAGCCGCCGCTGCCCATTCCGGTCGGACAAAGGCCTGATTTCTCTTAAATTTTAGTCGAGAATTGCGGTGGATGCCGCGTGATTTGGCATGAGTCGGGGCAATCGGGGCTTCCCATCAGTCTAGAATTATTCTAATAACAGACGTCCATCAATTGTTGTCCAAGCGGACCGTTGGGCGAACAGCCACGGGAGTGCATGAAATGAAGGGCGATGCGAAAGTCGTCGAATATCTGAACAAGGCGCTGCGGCACGAGCTCACCGCCATCAACCAGTACTGGCTGCATTACCGGCTGCTGGACAACTGGGGCCTCAAGGCGCTCGCCAAGCAGTGGCGCAAGGAATCGATCGAGGAGATGGAGCACGCCGACAAGCTGGTGGACCGTATCATCTTCCTCGACGGCTTCCCCAACATGCAGGTGCTGGACCCGCTGCACATCGGCCAGAACGTGAAAGAAGTCCTCGACTGCGACCTCAAGGCCGAGATGTCGGCGCGTGCGCTCTACGAGGAGGCGGCGACCCACTGCCACGGCGTCCGCGACTACGTCACCCGCGATCTGTTCGAAAAACTCATGCACGACGAGGAGGAGCACATCGACTTCCTCGAGACGCAGATCGACCTCGTCACCAAGCTCGGCATCGAGCTCTACTCGCAGCACCATATCGGCGAGATGGGGGAGGACCACTGATTCCATCAGCGGCTTGCCGATCCGCCTGATCGCGCGGCGCGAGGTGCGGTTGGAAAAGCAGCGTCAACGAGGCGCCGGCGCGCCATAGCGGTTAACGAAGATTGAACGCGACCCGCGGGTTCGGCAAACGAACCCGCGGGTCTTTGCTTGCGCCCGCAAACATTAACATTCACGGTTAAAAGGTAAGGTTAATCTCTGTTTAAGCATTCGCTGTCATCGTGGCCCAACACCGGATTTGATGGCGTCGCCGGAGCGCGTCGCCGAACCACGAGAGGGCTACGTTATGGCGAGCGTCAAAACCGCACTTCTGGCTGGGGTAGCTGCGCTGCTTGCAACCGCCGCAAACGCGGCCGACCTGCCACTGAAGGCGCCGCCGATCCAGGAATACGTGGTCGGTGGCTGGTATCTGCGCGGCGACATCGGCATGACCAACCAGAGCGTCGGCACGATGCATCAAGGTTTTGAGGATGTGACCACCGAGCGCTTCGACTACAGGAGCAAGTCCTTCGACAGCTCGCCGCTGTTCGGTATCGGCATCGGCTACCAGTACAACAACTGGCTCCGCTTTGACGTGACTGGCGAGTACCGGTCCAAGGCGAATCTCCACGCAACCGCTTTCGGTGATGCAGGGAGCATCGACGATTTCCACGGCAGCAAATCCGAGTTCACTTTCCTCGCCAACGCCTACGTCGATCTGGGGACCTGGTACAACATCACGCCGTTTATCGGTGCCGGCGTCGGCACCAGCTACAACCGCATCCACGATTTCTATGATACTTGCGCGGCCGGTGCCTGCGCGGGGCAGATCACTGCCGTGGCCGACGGCACCGGGTCGAAGTGGAGCTTCGCCTGGGCGCTGCATGCGGGCCTGTCCTACGAGGTCACGCCGGCGATGTCGATCGAGCTTGCCTATCGTTACATCAACCTCGGTGACGCGCAGTCGGGCTACTTCCACAACGTCGATCCGCTGCTGTCCGTCGCTCCCGGCCCCTACCAGTTCAGGGATCTTACGTCGCATGACGTGAAGCTCGGCATCCGCTGGATGCTTGAGCCGCCGATGCCGATGCAGCCGGTCAGCCTGCCGCCGCTCATGCGTCGCGGCTGAGCGGAGGCGCGGTCATGATCCAAGTGAAAGCGTTCCTGACGGGTTGCGGTGCGCTTGCGCTGGCTGCGACCGCGCCGCTTGCCGCTCACGCGGCCGACATGCCGGCCAACTGGCCGGTCGAGAATCCGAAGCCGCATTTCGCCGAGCTGCTGTCCGGCTGGTATCTGCGTGGCGACGTCGGCTACCGTTTCAACAATGTCGATGCGGTTGAATCGTTCACGCCGGCCACCGGCCAGAGCTACCCGGACTCGCTGGGGCTCACCGCCGGCGCGGGCTTGAAATACCAATGGTTCCGTGCTGACGTGACGGTCGATTTCGGTGCGCCGGTGCGCATGCGTGCGGACACGGCGCTGGGGCCATCGCAATACTCCACCAGGGTCGATGCGGTGTCGGTCTTGGCGAACGCCTATATCGACCTCGGAACGTGGTGGGGCTTTACGCCTTATGTCGGCGCCGGTGTCGGCGCGAGCTACCTGCGCAGCAAGGACTACGTGGATGCTTCGCTGCCGCCGAGCCCGCTCGGCAGCCTCGTCACCCACACCACGAACTTCTCCTGGGCCTGGATGGCGGGTGTGTCCTATCAGATCGCACCCACCTGGGTGGTCGATGTCGGTTATCGTCATCTCGACCTTGGCGACATCGCCAGCACGACCGGGTCGGGCGTGGTGGGCGACAGCACGCTCTGGAAGAGCCTGTCCACCGACGAGGTGCGCGTCGGCGTGCGCATGCTGCTCGACTAAAGTCGGAATACGTCGGGCGCTCCGCCAACGGCTGGAACACGATCCCTTGAAAGAGGGATCGTGTTTTCGTTTCAGACTCCGCTTGACGCGCGCTTCGCTCTTCCTTATGCCCGTCGATGGGACACCCCTCCCCACCGAGGGGCTTTCTATCTGGAAGGATAGAGCGATGAACAGCTCGACTCCCGGCGTGCGGCCGGTCACTCCGCACTTTTCGTCCGGCCCCTGCGCCAAGCGCCCCGGCTGGAGTCTCCAAGCCCTGACAGACGCGGTTCTGGGACGTTCGCACCGATCCAAGATCGGCAAGGCGAAGCTCAAGCGCGCCATCGATCTGACCCGCGAGCTGCTGGAAGCGCCCGCGGATTATCGCATCGGCATCGTGCCGGCCTCCGACACCGGCGCCGTCGAAATGGCGCTGTGGTCGCTGCTCGGCGCGCGACCGGTCACCATGATCGCCTGGGAATCCTTCGGCGAAGGCTGGGTCGGCGACGTCCAGAAAGAGCTGAAGCTCAAGGACGTGACCACGCTGAAAGCGCCCTATGGCGCGCTGCCGGACCTTTCCAAGGTCGATTTCAATTCCGACGTCGTGTTCACCTGGAACGGCACCACCTCCGGGGTGCGCGTGCCCAATGGTGATTGGATCAAGGCCGACCGTGCCGGACTGACCATCTGCGACGCCACTTCGGCTGCGTTCGCGCAACCGCTCGATTGGGTCAAGCTCGATGTCGTGACCTTCTCCTGGCAGAAGGTGCTGGGCGGCGAGGCCGCGCACGGCATGATCGTGCTGTCGCCGCGCGCCGTGGAGCGGCTCGAGAGCTACAAGCCGGCTTGGCCGCTGCCGAAGATCTTCCGCATGACCAAGGGCGGCAAGATCAGCGAAGACATCTTCCAGGGCGCGACCATCAACACGCCGTCGATGCTCTGCGTGGAGGATTATCTCGACACGCTGAACTGGGGCAAATCCATCGGCGGTTTGAAGGCGCTGGTCGCCCGCGCCGACGCCAACGCCAAGGCGATTGCCGACTGGGTGGCGCGCACGTCCTGGATCGATCATCTCGCGACCGATCCGGCGACCCGCTCCAACACTTCGGTGTGCCTCAAGGTGGTCGATCCCGACGTGCTGAAGCTTCCCGCCGACGCGCAGGCGAAGTTCGTCAAGGGTCTTGCCGCGATGCTCGAAAAGGAGGGCGTCGCCTACGACATCGACGCCTATCGCGACGCGCCTTCGGGCTTGCGCATCTGGTGCGGCGCCACCGTCGAACGCTCCGACGTCGAAGCCCTGACGCAATGGCTCGACTGGGCCTACGCGCAGGCCAAGGCCGCGCTGGCGCAGGCGGCGTAAGCCGGCGCCGCGCGCGCCCACCCACCCGGATGTCATGCCCGCGAAGGCGGGCATCCAGTAACCCCAGAGGTTCGAACCGCTCGCAATGCCCCATGCGTACTGGATCGTCCGCTTTTGCGGACGATGACAGTGAACGGGGTTGCGACATCAACGGACGATAACCATGCCCACCGTTCTCATCTCAGACGCACTTTCTCCCGCTGCCGTGCAGATCTTCAAGGATCGCGGCATCGACGTCGATTTCCAGCCGAGCCTCGGCAAGGACAAAGACAAGCTCGCCGAGATCGTCGGCAATTACGACGGCCTCGCCATCCGTTCCGCCACCAAGGTGACGTCCAAGATTCTCGAAAAAGCCAAGAATCTGAAAGTCATCGGCCGTGCCGGCATCGGTGTCGACAACGTCGATATTCCGGCGGCCACCGCCAAGGGCGTGATCGTGATGAACACGCCGTTCGGCAACTCGATCACCACCGCAGAGCATGCCATCTCGCTGATGCTGGCGCTCGCGCGACAGATTCCCGAAGCCGATGCTTCCACGCGCGCCGGCAAATGGGAAAAGAACAAGTTCATGGGCATGGAGATTTTCGGCAAGACGCTCGGCGTCATCGGTTGCGGCAACATCGGCTCCATCGTCGCCGACCGCGCCATCGGCCTGAAGATGAAGGTGATCGCCTACGATCCATTCCTGTCGCCCGAGCGCGCGCTGACGATCGGCGTCGAGAAGGTCGACCTGGACGATCTGCTCAAGCGCGCCGATATCATCACGCTGCACACGCCGCTGACCGAGAAGACCAAGAACATCATCGACGCCGCGGCGCTGAAGAAGACCAAGAAGGGCGTGCGCATCGTCAACTGCGCGCGCGGCGGGCTTGTGGACGAAGCGGCACTTGCCGAGGCGCTCAAGAGCGGTCACGTCGCGGGCGCCGCCTTCGACGTGTTCGTCGAAGAGCCCGCGACCAGCAATGCGCTGTTCGGACTCCCCAACGTCGTGTGCACGCCGCACCTGGGCGCGGCCACCAGCGAGGCGCAGGAGAATGTCGCGCTTCAGGTTGCCGAACAGATGTCCGACTATCTGCTGCGCGGCGCGATCTCGAACGCCGTCAACTTCCCCTCGATTACCGCGGAAGAAGCGCCGCGACTCAAGCCGTTCATCGCGCTTGCCGAGCGGCTCGGCTCGTTTGCCGGCCAGCTCACCGAAAGCGGCATCAAGAAGGTGCAGATTTCCTATGAGGGTTCTGTCGCGCAGATGAACACCAAGGCGCTCACGTCGGCCGCGATTGCGGGACTGCTGCGTCCAATGTTGCAGG
>JAFKKQ010000296.1 GCA_017304505.1 Hyphomicrobiales bacterium
GCACTTCGATTACGTGGTGATCGACATGCCGCGAACGTGGTTTTCCTGGACCGACAGTGTGCTGCTCGGCACCAACCGCTTGTTCATCGTCAGCGAAATGACGGTGCCGAGCCTGCGGCAGGGCAAGCAACTGGTTGCGGCCATGCGCGAGCGGCTCGGCGACGGGCCGCAGCCGGAGGTGATCGTCAATCGTTTCGAACAGCGGATGTTCGATCCCGGCCTGAAACGATCGGATATTGCGCAGGCGCTCGGCGACAGCTTCGCCGGCACCGTTCCGAACAATTATCGGCTGGTCCGGGAGGCCATCGACCGCGGCGTGCCGCTCGATGAGGTCAAGCCGGGCAACAACGTCACCACCCAGCTCAAGAAGCTCATGCTGCCGCAGAGCACGGCCAGGGCGGCCGCATCGCGGCCCTCGAATCTGATGAAGAAGCTCAACCTGTCATTGGCGAAATAGCGCCGGCCGGTGCGGCCCGGCGCGGGAAGAAATGGCATCAATCATGGCCGGTCGATTTAGCGCGCGTCTTAATACGGCGTCCGAACTGCCGCCGTCGGCGGTGGCCGCGGAGCCGCCGCCGACCCCGGCCGGTGGGATGTCGTGGTCGATTGTGGCCGCACCGAAGGAGGCGACTCACGCCGAGCCGGCCAGTCCGCTGCTGTCGGACAAGCTGCTCGACGCCAAGGTCCGCCTGCACCGCCGGTTGATCGAGGAGATCAACCTGTCCGCGCTGGAGAAGCTGCCCGAAGAGGAGATGCGAAGCCACATCCAGCAGCTTGTTACGCAGCATGTCGTGGCCGAGCGCCTTGCGCTCAACGCGCACGAGCTCAACGAATTCGTCTCGGAAATCCTCGATGAGATGACCGGCCTCGGTCCGCTTGAGCCGTTGCTGAAGGATCCGACGATCAGCGACATTCTCATCAACGGCCACGAGTCCACGTTCGTCGAGCGCGGCGGTCTGCTTGAGCCGATCGCCTGCGGCTTCAAGGACGAGGCGCATCTGTTGCGCATCATCAACAAGATCGTGGCGGGTCGACGAATCGCACCCGCTGTGCGACGCGCGCCTGCTCGACGGTTCGCGCGTCAACGTCGCGGTGCGCCCGATCGGAGTCGACGGCCCGCTGGTTTCGATCCGCAAATTCTCCAAGAAGCCGTTCAACCTCTCCAAGCTGGTCGACATCGGTGCGCTGAAGCCGCCGATAGCCGAGCTGCTGGCCGCAGCCGTTAAGTCGCGCATCACCACGATCATTTCGGGCGGCACCGGCTCGGGCAAAACCACGATGCTCAACGCGCTGTCGGCGTTCATCTCGGAGAAGGAACGCCTCATCACCATCGAAGACGCCGCCGAACTGCAACTGCAGCAGCCGCACGTGGCGCGCATGGAGACGCGTCCGCCCAACATCGAGGGCAAGGGCGAAATTCGCCAGCGCGAGCTGGTGAAGAACGCGCTGCGTATGCGCCCGGAGCGCATCATCCTCGGCGAGTGCCGCGGTGAGGAGGCGTTCGACATGCTGCAGGCCATGAACACCGGCCATGAAGGCTCGATGGCGACCATTCATGCCAACAATCCTCGCGAGGCGATCTCGCGCCTCGAGCAGCTTGTCGGCATGGCCGGCCTGCCGATGACGATTCCTTCGATCCGCGGCCAGATCGCCGCGGCCATCCGCATGATCGTGCAGCTTCAGCGCCTGTCCGACGGCAAGCGCCGCGTCACCTCGGTGGCCGAGATCACCGGCATGGAGGGCGACATCGTGCAGATGCAGGAAATCTACAAGTTCGTGCGGACGGCGACGGCCGACGACGGCACGGTCGAAGGACATTTCGTCGCCACCGGCGTCCGGCCCCGCTTCCTCTCGGAGTTGACCGCGCGAGGCATCAAGATTCCGAACCATTACTTCGATCCCGGCAAGCCGCTGTAACTGCGCCTTGGAATTGCCATGCCGTTTGAGTTCGACTCGATCTATCTGGTGTATCTGTTCGTGGCGCTGGCGGCGGGACTGTTCGCCGAGAGCATCTATCTGCTGTTCTTCAGCACACGCTCCTACCGCAAGAACATCAATCGCCGCCTGCGATTGATGGAGGCCGAGCCCGCCCGCGAAGCCGTATTGCTGCAGTTGCGGCGGGAACGCGGGTTGAGCACGGACGGCGATTACCGCTTGCCGCTGGTGGCGCTCAACCGGCTGATCCTGCAGTCCGGCCTGACGCTCGGTATCGGCAAATTTGCGCTCTATGTCGCGGCGGTGGCGCTGATTGCATTTGGCGCCGTGATGGTCCTGCGCGGCGCCGTGCTCGAAGCGTTCGGTGCGGCGCTGTTCTGCTGCACGCTGCTGCCGCTGCTTGTGCTCAAATTCATGCGAAGCCGGCGGCGGAAGGCGTTCGGCGCGCAATTTCCCGACGCGCTCGACATCATCGTCCGCAGCCTGCGGGCCGGGCACCCGGTTCCGATCGCGATCGGCATGGTGGCGCGCGAGATGCCCGATCCGATCGGCAGCGAGTTCGGCATCGTCTCCGACGAAATCACCTACGGTTCCGATCTCGAGTCCGCCATGCGCAATCTTTATTTCCGGCTTGGACAGGACGACTTGCCGCTGTTCGTCACGGCGGTGGCGATTCAGGGCTCGACCGGCGGTAACCTCGGCGAGATCCTGGAGAATCTATCGGCGGTCATTCGCGAGCGGTTCAAGATGCGGCGCAAAATCCGCTCGCTCGCCTCGGAGGGCCGCGCTTCGGCTTCGATCCTGTCGTCGCTGCCGATCCTGATGTTCCTGGTGATCCAGGTTATCACGCCGCAGTTCTACGCCAGCGTCTGGAGCTACGACATCACCAAGATCGCCCTCGCGATCGCGGGCGGTTGGATGTTGATCGGCAATTTCATCATGTACCGCATGGTCAACTTCAGGATCTGAAGCCGTGGATATCCTCGCGCAGTTCATGAGCGACAGCGACAGCACGATGGTCGGCGTGCTGGTTTTCCTGGCGGCCGCGACGCTGGCGTTCAGCGTCATGGCGATCGTGCGCGTGCAAGGCTCGATCAATCGGCGCGCCGCCAATATCGGCCAGATCGAGATGACGGATCATGCGGCCGGGCCGCGTTCGCTGCGGCATTCCAGCCTCAAGGCGGCGCAGCGTGTGGTCGAGTACACGGCGAGGCATTATGCGGCCGGCGACGCCGAAGGAACCAAGGTGCTGCGGCAGCGCCTGATCCATGCCGGAATCTACAACCCGCGGGCCACGGCCTATTTCTTCCTTTGCCGCACGGCGCTTGCCGTCGGGCTTGCGGCGGCGGCCTTTCTGCTCTCGCCGGTCGAGCCGGGCGGATCGTCGTACTGGCTCCTGATCGTTTCCGGTGGGATCGCCGGCTATCTCAGTCCGGGGTTCTATCTCGGGCAGCGCATCAAGAACCGCAAGGCGGAGCACCGGGCGGGATTCCCCGACTTCATGGATCTTCTGGTGGTGTGCGCCGATGCGGGCCTGAGCATGGAGGCGGCGCTCGACCGTGTGGGGACCGAGCTGGGGGTGTCCTATCCGTCGCTTGCCGGGAACATCCACCTCACCAATCTGGAGATTCGCGCCGGCCGCACCATCAGCGAGGCGTTGGAGCATTTTGGCGACCGGCTTGGCATCGAGGAGGCGCGTTCGTTCGCCACCCTGATCCAGCAATCCGCGGAGCTGGGTTCGAGCATCACCGACGCGCTCCGAGTTTACTCGGATGATATGCGCCACAAGCGGCTCTCGCGGGCCGAGGAGAAGGCCTACAGCCTGCCGGCCAAGCTGGCGCTGCCGATGATGATTTGCATCTTCCCGGTGCTGTTCGTCGTCATCCTGCTGCCGGTCTTCGTCCGGCTGCATGTCGGCAATTATTGATCGCCCTTCGCCGGAGCGCTTTCTCCGGACCTCGTCCAGGCAGCGAAATCTTAACCACCGGCCGGTAGTTTCGCACCGTTGCGGAGCGGGTCGATGCGTATGAGGGTGGGACGGGGTTTTGTCGCGGCCGCATGTCTGGTGTGGCTCGCCGGCTGCCAGACCACATCGGCTCCCGACAACCCGTTTCTCAAGCTTTCGGATACGCTTCAGCCGCAGGCGGCCCATGCGTCCGCCAGCGCCGTGCCGGTGTCGCCGGAGAATATCGATTCGCCGCCCGCCACGCCGCAGTTGCTGGGAACGGACCCCAACGACGACCTGAGCATCGGCAAGAAGTACTTCCGGCAGGGCAGTTATGGCCTGGCGGAGCAGCATTTCCGCAAGGCCGTCGAGTTGCACCCGCGCGACGCCGAATCCTGGGTCGGCCTGGCCGCCGCCTACGACCGCTTGCGCCGTTTCGATCTGGCCGACCGCGCCTACGAGCAGGCCATCGGCATTCTCGGGCCGACGCCGGAAATCCTCAACAACCGCGGCTATTCCTATATGCTGCGCGGCGACTACCGTCGCGCGCGGACGACACTCTTGCTGGCCCAGGCCAAGGATCCCAAGAGCCCCTACATCGCCAACAACCTGCAGATGCTCGACGAAAGCGCCCGCAAGGCCAAGGCGATCAATTAGACGCCAGCGGCGCGATATCCCTGGTTTCCCGGCGTCGGGCGCAATTGTGCCATCGTCATTCCGGTATAGATAATCCCTGGGGCGAAGCAGCGCGCGAGCGCGGCTTTTCGGGAGACGCCTTTGTTTGCAGCAATCAAGAGCCTGGTGGCCGAGTTGGCGGGCGGCGAAGCGCCCGAGAGTGGTTTCAGTGACGACGACTTGCGGGTGTCGTGCGCGGCGCTGCTGGTTCATGCCGCGGCGATCGACGGCGCAGTATCGGATGTCGAGCGCGACAAACTGGTCGCCCTGCTGAAGCAGCGTTTCGATCTCGACGATGCCGCGGCCGGTGAGTTGGTCGAGCAGGCGGTCGACGCCGAGCGGAAGGCCATCGATCTTTATCATTTCACGCATCGCATCAATCGCACGCTGGACGAGAGCGGGCGGCTGCGCATGATCGAAATGATGTGGACGGTCGCCTACGCCGACGGCGCCATTTCGGAATTCGAGGACAACCTGATCTGGCGCGTGGCCGATCTGCTTGGGGTGTCGTCCACCGAGCGGATCGCGTTGCGGCGGCGTGTGGCCGCGGCCAGCGCCGGCGGCGCAGGATGAATCCGGTCGCCGTCATCACCGGGGCGTCGGCCGGCATCGGCGTGGAATTGGCGCGGGTGTTTGCGGCGAACGGTCACGCCGTGGCGCTGGTGGCGCGGCGCGGGCCACGGCTGGACGCCTTGGCCGCAGAGATTGCGGCGAAGAAATATGCGCCGGCGCTGGTGCTGCCCGTCGATCTCGCGCAACCGGATGCGGGCGACCGGATTGCGGAGGCACTCGCTGCGCGCGGCTTTGAGCCGCAATATGTCGTCAACAATGCGGGCTTCGGGCTGGTCGGCCGTGCCGCCGACCTCGATCGTGACGAGCAACTCGCCATGATCGACGTCAATATGCGCGCGCTCGCCGACCTCTCGCTGCGCTTCGTCGAAAGCCTGGTGCGCCACCGCGGCGGTCTGCTCAACGTCGCCTCGGTCGCCGGCGTCATGCCGGGGCCGGGCTCGGCGGTCTATTACGCGAGCAAGGCGTTTGCGCTGTCGTTCACCGAGGCGCTGCATCGGGAACTCGGGCCGAAGGGCGTTCGGGTGACCTGCTTGTGTCCGGGTCCGGTGGCGACCGAGTTTCAGGCCCGCGCGGGCATCGCGGAGGCCGAGGCGTCGTGGCCCTTGGCGGTGCCGGCGGAACGGGTGGCCACGGCAGCCTATCGCGGGCTGATGCGCGGCCAGCGCATCGTGGTGCCGGGTCTCGGCCCCAAGCTGGTGATGGCGCTGGTGCCCCGTCTCGTGCCGCGTGGCATCCTTCTGCGGCGGCTCGAAGCGCGTCAGATGAAGCGCGGGCGCCAAGCCGGCGCAGCCTAGGCCAAGCCGGCGCAGCCTAGAGCAGCCGGCGCAGCCTAGAGCAGCCGGAGCAGCGTCTTTGGCGCCGGTGCAGCCTTGTGATGCCCGCATGCCGGTTCTGCCGCCGCGGTCTTGCAATCGTGTGCCAACCGGATACGACTTGCTCGGCATGATGATTCACAGAGCACCATGCGTTTCCCAGTCCTGATCGTCCTTCACGGCGAACTGTCCACGCCCGGCCGGATCGCGCTGCAGCTTCGCAGCCGCGATATCCCGCTCGACGTGCGCCGGCCGCGCTTCGGCGATCCTCTTCCGGAGACGCTGGAGCACCATTCCGGCGCGGTGATCTTCGGCGGTCCGCAGAGCGCCAACGACGATGACGAGATTGTCCGCCGGGAGATCGACTGGATCGCTGTGCCGCTTGCGGAGAACAAGCCGTTTCTCGGCATCTGCCTCGGCGCGCAGATGCTGGCCAAGAAGCTTGGCGCGCGGGTCTACAGGCACCCCGATGGCCATGCCGAGGTCGGCTACTATCCGGTCCGGCCGACGGCGGCCGGCCGCCAAGTTTGCCGCGACTGGCCGGATCACGTCTATCAGTGGCATCGCGAAGGCTTCGACCTGCCGGACAAGGCTGTCCTGCTGGCGGAGGGCGATTCCTTTCCGGTGCAAGCCTTCCGTTACGGCGACGGTGCTTATGCGTTGCAATTCCACATGGACGTCACCCATCACACGATGTGCCGTTGGACCACGCGCGGCCACGAGCGCATGACGCTGCCCAATGCCCAGCCCCGCGAGGCGCATTTCACCGGCCGCCTCTTGCACGACCCAGCGTGCCGGCTGTGGCTCGGCCATTTCATGGACCATTGGCTCAAGTCTGCGGCGCAAGCGGAGACGGTGCGGGCCGGCGGGCTTGCTATTTAACTGCGCGGCGTCTCGAAGGACTCGACCCGGTAGAGCGGGTTGAACACCTTGCGCCCGACCAGCACCACCAGCAGCGCGCCGACTCCACCCACCATGACGGCTGGAATGACTCCGAGCCATGCCGCCATCAGGCCGGCGCGGAA
>JAFKKQ010000297.1 GCA_017304505.1 Hyphomicrobiales bacterium
GTGCGCTTCATGATGCTCTATCGCAAGAACGAAGCCGCACTCGACTTCGATCTCGCCAAGGTGATCGAACAGTCGCGCGACAACCCGGTGTTCTACGTTCAGTACGGCCATGCCCGCGGCCATTCGATCTTCCGCAATGCCGCCGAAGCGTTGCCCGATCTGCCGGCGGACGTGGCGGCGCGGGCGGCCTATCTGTCGCGGGCGGCGCTGGATCGGCTCGACGATCCGGCGGAACTGATGCTGATGCGCAAGCTCGCGCTCTATCCGCGGCTGATCGAAGCCGCAGCGTTGGCTCATGAGCCCCACCGCGTCGCATTTTACCTCTATGAGCTGGCGAGCGAGTTCCATGCTCAATGGACCCGCGGCAACGATGCGCCTCATTTACGCTTCATTATCCTCGATGATCCACAACTGACCGTGGCGCGACTCGCATTGGTCCAGGGCGTCGTCACCGTTCTCGCCTCGGGGTTGGCGTTGCTCGGGGTCGGGGCACCGGGGGAAATGCGCTAGCTCGGAGCCAGGGGCGGGAACCCATGCCGGAGGCGGTCAACGTGACGGCCTTGGCGTATCGGAGCCGGATGTGTAATGGCCGACGACAACAACGCGCGTTACCGAACGCGCAATCCTTTCGCCCGCGAGCCATTGAGCAGCGGGTCAACATCCGCTGGCGCCAACGATCCATTGGCTGAACTGGCCCGGCTGATCGGCAAGAACGATTTGTTCTCGGATTTGGGCCGCGATCGTCGCACGCCGGCCGAGCACGACAACAGCTTGCCGCACGAAAACAACTTGCCGCATGCCGACGACGCGCCGCACTACGGCGCAGCTTATCGGCCGCGCCACGACGATCCTCCGATGGGGGATTGGCAACGCGACCCCGATCCCACACCGGACCGGTCATATTCGGATCCGTCATACCCGGACGACTTGCCGCCCTCGCGCGCGGAGTCCGCCGAGCCGGAGCCGATGTCGTTGCCGCCGCTGCCGCGCATGTTGCGGCCGGACCCGTCGTTTTCCGACAACGCCCGTCGGGATGAGCCCGCCTTGCCGCCGCACGACGAGCATCGGCTCGATCTGCCGCGCTTCGATCCGCTCGGCTATTCCTCCAACCAGGATCGCCACGATCGCTATGCCGAAGCTGCGCCGCCGATCTATCCGCATGAGCAGGAAGACGACCTGCCGCCGGCCGACGACGATGCCTACTACAGCGATCATGAGCCTCCGCGCGGTCGGGAGCGGCGCAAGGGTATGCTCACCGTCGCAGCCGTTCTGGCGCTCGCGGTCGTGGGCACGGCCGGGGCGTTCGGCTATCGCAGTATCGTCCGCGGTGCGAGTTCCGCGTCTCCGCCTCCGGTGATCCGCGCAAGCGGCGAACCGAACAAGGTCGCGCCGCCGGCGCCACCGACAACGACGGCGTCCGCGGATCAGGGCAAGTTCAGTTACGACCGCTTCGGCGACCGCGGCAAGAACGAGCAGGTGGTGGCGCGCGAGGAAAAGCCGGTCGATCCGCAAGAGTTGGCGCGAAGCACCGTGCCGCGAACAGTGTTCCCGGGAGTCCCCAATCCGTCGGCGCGGCCAGGCGCGACGACTGTTTGGCCCAATCCGCCGGGCGTGGTCGGCGAGCCAAGGCGCGTCCGGACCGTGCCGATCCGGCCGGACCAGGCCGATATGGCGGCCAACACGCCGTCGGAAATGCCGCAGCCCGCGCCGGTGCGCGAGGCCAGTGTGGCGCCGTCCGGGCCGGCTGAATCGCCGCCGCTGCCTGTTGCAGCGCCGCGGCCTGCCGCTCCGCGCACCACGTCGCGAGCGGCGGCGCATTCCGCGCCGGCCCCTGCGGCCCGCAGCGTCGGAGCGCCGCTATCCTTGAGCCCGAATGCCGCGTCACAGCTTCCGCCCGCAAATGCGACTCCGCGCGCCCAAGCCTCGCAAGCCCAGGCTCCGGAGCGGGTCGCTTCGCTGCCGCCGGCGGCCAGAGGAGGCTACTTGGTGCAGGTGTCATCCCAGCGCAGCGAAGCTGATGCGCAGGCGTCCTACCGCAGCATTCAGTCCCGCTATTCGAGCGTGCTGGGTGGACATCCGCATGTCATCCGCAAGGCGACCCTCGGCAGCAAGGGGACCTACTACCGCGCGATGGTCGGGCCGTTCGGCAGCCGCGAGGAGGCCGTGAGGCTTTGCGCCAGCCTGAAGCAGGCCGGTGGCGATTGCGTTGTGCAACACTAGGCGGGAGCGGGGTGTTTTCCTTGCTCCGGGCACCGGCAGCGGCTAATCCGCGCCAATGGCGCAGCGCGCATTTATTACGGGGCTTTCCGGCCTGACCTTGACGGCGGATGAGCGCGTGTTTTTGCGCGAAAGCCGTCCGTGGGGCCTGATCCTGTTCAAGAGGAACGTGCAGGACCAAGCACAAGTGTCTGCACTTGTTTCTGAAGTTTTACATGAAGTGGGTGGCGAGGCCCCCGTCCTGGTGGATCAGGAGGGTGGCCGGGTGCAGCGGCTGGGCCCGCCGCATTGGCCGGCTTACCCGCCCGGTGGGGCTTACGGCCGGCTCTATGACCGGGATCCGCAGGCCGGGCTTGCCGCCGCCCGTCTTGGTGCGCGGCTGATCGCGGCGGACCTGCTGCCGCTCGGCATCAATGTCGATTGCCTGCCGCTGGCGGATGTTCCGGTCAGCGGCGCCGACGCGGTGATCGGCGACCGTGCCTATGGTGAGACGCCGGAGAAGGTTGCCGCCATCGCGGCGGCCGTTGCCGAGGGGCTGGCCGACGGCGGCGTGCTGCCGGTGCTCAAGCATATCCCGGGTCACGGCCGCGCCACGGCCGACAGCCATGAGAGACTGCCGACGGTGAACGCCGACCGCGCCACGCTCGACGCCACCGACTTCGCCGCATTCCGTCCCCTGAAAAAATTGCCGTTGGGAATGACCGCCCATGTGGTTTTCACCGCCATCGACCCTGTGCTACCCGCCACCACTTCGGCGACAATGATCCACGAAGTGATTCGCGGCTTCATCGGCTTCGGCGGGCTATTGATGAGCGACGACGTGTCCATGGGAGCGCTGTCCGGTTCGATCGCGGAGCGCACGCGCGCCTCGATCGCGGCGGGTTGCGATGTCGTGCTCCATTGCAACGGCAAGCTCGACGAGATGCGCGCGGTTGCCTCGGAGGCGCCGGAATTGTCGGGTGAGGCCGCGTGCCGCGCCACGGCTGCGCTTTCGGCGCGGAAACCGGCGTCGGCGATCGACCTCGACGCGGCGCGCCGTGAGTTTGCCGCGATGATGGCGCCAGGGATGGTGTCATGAGCGAGATCGACGTGATCGAAGCCGAAGTGGCCGAGCGCGGCGCCGACGAGCCGGCGCTGGTCGTCGACGTCGAGGGCTTCGAAGGGCCGCTCGATCTGCTGCTCACGCTGGCGCGCCAGCAGAAGGTCGATCTGGCGAAAATTTCGGTGCTGGCGCTGGCGGAGCAGTATCTCGCCTTCGTCGAGGCCGCGCGGAAGCTGCGGCTCGAGCTTGCCGCCGACTATCTCGTCATGGCGGCGTGGCTCGCCTATTTGAAATCGCGCCTGCTGTTGCCGGAGCCCGCGACGCCCGATGGGCCGAGCGCCGAGGACATGGCCAATGCGCTGGCCTGGCGGCTCAAGCGCCTCGAAGCGTTCCGCGGCCTGGCGAACCAGCTCATGGAGCGGCCGCAGTTGCAGCGCGACGTGTTCCAGCGCGGCGACCCGGAGCCGATTGCCGACATCAAGCGGCCGCAATGGACCGCCACGCTCTACGATCTGCTTTCGGCCTATGCCAAGCAGCGCCAGCAGAGTTCGTTCAATCACGTCCAGTTCAAGAAGCGCAATGTCTGGGCGCTCCAGGAAGCACGCGAAATCCTGGAGCGGATGATCGGGCAGGCGGGCGATTGGTCCCGCCTCGATCAGTTCCTGGTGGAATACCTGGTCGAGCCTTCGATGCGCGCGACGGTGTTCGCATCGAGCCTCGCGGCGACGCTCGAACTGGTGCGCGAAGGTCATCTCGAAGTGCATCAGCAGTCGGCGTTTGCGCCGATCTATCTGCGTAAACGGGATATGGCCGGACTGGCGGCGATCGAGTCCGGCGCGGGCACGCCCCGCGCGACGGAATAACGGGCAAGGAGACCTGGAGGCATGGCGGCTTTGGCGGAGCGACGCATCATCCCCATCGATGAACTGCAGGCCAAGACCAAGGAGCAATCCGAGGTCGAGGCGCAGGCGCAGTCCGAGTCCCAAGCGCAGTCCGAGCCGCGCCCCGAGCATCTGCGGCTGCTGGAAGCGCTGCTGTTCGCGGCGGCGGCCCCGCTCGATGAGAAGACGCTGGGCGCGCGCTTGCCTGAGGACGTCGACCTCAAGGCGAGCCTCGCCGCGCTGCAGGCCGAATACGCGCCGCGTGGCGTCAACCTCGTGCGTATCAACAACAAGTGGACGTTCCGCACCGCGTCCGACCTGTCTTGGCTCCTGACCAAGGAGGCCGTGGTCCCCAAGAAGCTGTCGCGCGCCGCGATCGAGACGCTGGCCGTGATCGCCTACCACCAGCCGGTGACCCGCGCCGAGGTCGAGGACATCCGCGGCGTGGTCATGTCGAAAGGCACCATCGACGTGCTGATGGAGACCGGCTGGATCCGCCCGCGCGGCCGCCGCAAGGTTCCGGGCCGGCCGATCACCTACGGCACCAGCGAGGACTTCCTGTCGCATTTCGGGCTCGAGGCGCTGGGCGATCTGCCGGGCCTCGAGGAACTGAAAGGCTCTGGCCTGCTCGACAGCCGCCTGCCGCCGGGCTTCTCGGTGCCGATGCCGTCCGACGATCCGGCGCTGCGCGACGACGAAGACCCGCTGGAGCCGGGCGACCTCGACCTTGGTCTCGCGCCGCCGCCGGAGCGTGTGGAGGAGTAGGCCGCCGGATCATTCCGGGCCTGGCGCTTCGCGCAATTTTGGCAGGACGCGGAAAATTCTGCGTCTTTCATAACGGCTTGCCCGTCTTAGCCATGACGCGCAAGGCCGCATCTGGGGCAGTTGGTCGTTCTTGTTTTTGGCGCCCCGTACGCCTAGTTTCGAGGACGACCGAGGGGGGCGGCGTTCCGCCGGTCGGTGCGGAGGGCGTTTTATGGGTTCCATGAGTATTTGGCACTGGATCGTGGTGATCGCCGTGGTCCTGCTGCTGTTCGGCCGAGGCAAGATTTCCGACCTGATGGGCGACGTCGCTCAGGGCATCAAAGCCTTCAAGAAGGGCATGTCCGACGACGACACCGCCAAGGCGGATGCGCCGGCCGATCCGAAGACCATCAGCGAGTCGAAGCCCGCCGATCCGCTCAAGCAGCACGCCCAGACCGAGCGCAAGTTCGAGGCTTGACCGGCGGGGTGCGGCGGCGTCCGCGGCGGACGTTTCAGGGCGTCGGCGTCTGCTTGCGCCCTCGTTGCGCCCTTGGAGTTTCTGACATGGATGCCGCGCAGCCGGGAATGTGAGTCATGTTCGACATCGGCTGGAGCGAGCTTGTCGTCGTCGGCATCGTCGCGCTGATCGCCATCGGCCCGAAGGAACTGCCCGCCGTGCTGCGCACGGTCGGCCAGTACATGGGCAAGGTGCGCCGCATGGCGGCCGAGTTCCAGGGCCAGTTCCAGGAAGCCATGCGCGAAGCCGAAATGGCCGACCTGAAGAAGCAGGTCGACGAAATGACGGACGCCGCCAAAGGGCTCACCGATTTCGATCCGCTGGAATCGGTGAAGAAGGAAATTGACGGTGTCGCCTCCAGCGTGTCCGGCACGGACGGCACGTCGACGCCCGACACGGCAAGCGCACCGGCCGCGGAGAGCCCTTCACACGAGGATGTGGCTGCGCTGCCGGCTGTGGAAGCGCCGGTTTCGCTGGACCCCGCCGCGGCGCCGCCTGAACCGTCGCGTGCCGCCGACTCCGCCGCGAGCG
>JAFKKQ010000298.1 GCA_017304505.1 Hyphomicrobiales bacterium
AGGTGGCGCGTGGCATCGGCCTCGATAATCGCATCGGCTCCAAGTTCCTGCATGCCGGCCCGGGCTATGGCGGTTCGTGCTTTCCCAAGGATACGCTGGCGCTGATCAAGACCGGGCAGGATCACGAGGCGCCGCTGCGCATCGTCGAAACGGTGGCGGCGGTCAACGACGTCCGCAAGCGGGCGATGGCGCGGAAGGTGTCGGCTGCGCTTGGAGGAAACATGCGCGGCAAGACCGTCGCGATCCTCGGCCTGACCTTCAAGCCGAACACCGATGACATGCGCGATGCGCCGTCGATCCCGTTGATCACGGCGCTGCACGACATGGGCGCGCATGTGCGGGCCTACGATCCCGTCGGCATGGATGCCGCGAAGAAGGTGCCGCTGACCGACGTGACCTATTGTGACGGGCCTTACGAATGCGCCAGGGACGCGCATGCCCTGGTCATCGTGACGGAATGGGAATCGTTCCGCGCGCTCGATCTCGACCGGCTCAAATCGGTCATGGCCGAAAGCCCGGCCGTGATCGATCTGCGCAACGTCTATCCGCCCGAAGAGCTGCAGCAACGCGGCTTCGTCTATGAAGGCGTCGGGCGGCCTCGCTCCAACGGGCATTGAGCCGCAAATTCCAGTTGTCATGCCCCGCGAAGGCGGGGCATCCAGTATTTTTGGCATTTACCGGATCGCCCGCCTGTGCGGGCGATGGCGACCGGGTTCGACGGACGGCGCGGGGATTGATGCAGTCTTTCGATAGCAGGCTTCCCATCGACGAAGCGCTGCCGGCGCTGACTGCGGTATTGCGGCAGCGCCATGCCGCGGTGCTGGTCGCCCCGCCGGGCGCGGGCAAGACCACGCGGGTCCCGCTGGTTCTGATCGATGAGCCCTGGGCGGCGGGGCGCAAGATCCTGGTGCTGGAGCCACGCCGGCTTGCCGCGCGTGCGGCCGCCGAGCGCATGGCAACGACTCTCGGAGAGAAGGTGGGCGACACCGTCGGCTTGCGCGTGCGCTTTGGTTCGAAGGTGTCGGGCAAAACGCGCATCGAAGTGGTGACCGAGGGTATTTTCACGCGGCTCATCCTTGACGATCCGTCGCTCGAGGGCGTCGCTGCCGTGCTGTTCGACGAATTCCACGAGCGGTCGCTCGACGCCGATCTCGGGTTGGCCCTGGCGCGTGATGCGCAGCAGGGCCTGCGCGACGACCTCAAGCTCCTGGTGATGTCAGCAACGCTCGACGGGGCGCGGGTCGGGCGGCTGCTCGACGACGCGCCGGTGGTCGAGAGCGAGGGCCGCGCCTTTCCGGTCGACACGCGGTATGTCGGCCGCGATCTGCGCGAGCCCATCGAGCGGCAGGTGGCCGACGCCACGGCGCGGGCGCTGCGTGCCGAGGCGGGCTCGGCTTTGGTCTTTCTGCCGGGGCAGGCGGAAATTCGCCGTGCCGAAACCTTGCTTAAAGAGCGGACCGACGATCCAGCAGTGGATGTGGTGGCGCTCTATGGCGCGCTCGATGCGCAAACACAGGATCGCGCCATTGCGCCCGCGCCCAAGGGTCGGCGCAAGGTGGTGCTGGCGACCGCCATCGCCGAAACGTCGCTCACCATCGAGGGTGTGCGGATCGTCATCGATTCCGGGTTGGCGCGCATGCCGCGCTACGAGCCGGACGTCGGCCTGACACGGCTTGAAACCGTTCGCGTGTCGCGCGCTGCCGCCGATCAGCGCCGTGGCCGCGCCGGGCGCACCGGGCCTGGCGTTTGCTACCGGCTGTGGGACGAGCCGCAGACCGCTTCGCTTGAAGCTTATGCGCGGCCGGAAATCCTTGCGGCCGACCTGTCGGGCTTCGTGCTTGATCTCGCGCATTGGGGCGTGACCGATCCGGCAACGCTGGCCTTCCTCGATCCCCCGCCTGTTGGCGCGCTATCGGAGGCGAGGGCGCTGCTCGCGGAACTCGGCGCGATCGACGGGCGGGGCCGCATCACCGACGAGGGCCGCAAGCTCCGCGTGCTGCCGCTGCCGCCCCGGTTGGCGCGCATGGTGGTCGATGGGGCCGGTCAGGGCGCCGGGGTTCTTGCCGCCGAGATCGCCGCCGTGCTGTCCGAGCGCGGCCTCGGCGGCAACGATGTCGATCTCGGCCACCGCCTCGATCAGTTTCGCCGCGATCGCTCGCGCCGTGGCGAGGACGCCCGCCGCATGGCGAAGCGGTGGGCGGAGGTTGCTTCTTCCTCCCCCAGCCTCTCCGTTACCTCCGCCCTTGTGGGGGAGGTCGGCGACCGAAGGTCGCCGGGTGGGGGATCGGGGTTGCCAAGCCCGCCAGCGCCCCCCTCCCTAACCCTTCCCCACAAGGGGGGAGGAAATGCGCCCGTTGCTGGGCGAGACGGCACGTCTCTTGTGCATCAGGATGTGAGCGTCGGCGCGGTTCTGGCGCTCGCATATCCGGACCGTATCGCCAAGAGTCGCGGCGCGGATGGTGCGTTCCTGCTCGCCAACGGACGCGGTGCGTCTCTCGACCCCGCGTCGGCGCTTTCGCGCGAACCGTTCCTCGTTGTCGCGGAGCTGTCGGGAACGGCTGCACGGGGTCGCATTCTGCTCGCCGCCTCCATCGCGCTCGAAGACATCGAAACGCATTTCGCCGACCGGATCGAGTGGCGCGACGACATCGCATTCGACAATGCATCCGCCAGCCTGCGCGGCCGCAAGAGCGAACGCCTGGGCGCGATTGCGCTGACCGAACGTCCGGTTGCCGTGACACCAGGACCGGAGGCCGCAGGCAAGCTTGCCGACGGGATCATTCGGATCGGGCTCGCCCGCATGCCGTGGAGTAAGGCGCTGCAGCAATGGCGTGACCGCGTGATGTTCTTGCGCCGTGCTGAGGGCGACGAATGGCCGGACCTGTCCGATGAAGCGCTGGCCGCGAACGCATCGGAATGGCTTGAGCCCATGCTTGACGGCAAGACCGGGCTCGGCGAGGTGACGGCGGACGAGCTTTCGACCGCTATTCAGGCGTTGCTGCCCTGGCCGCTCCGGCGGCGGCTCGACGCCGAGGCGCCGACGCACTTTTCCGCGCCGTCCGGATCGTCGGTGCCGATCGACTACGACAACGCCGAAGGCCCGAAGCTTTCGATCCGCGTGCAGGAGCTGTTCGGCCTCGGCCGTCACCCGAGCATTGCCGGCGGCAAGGTGCCGTTGATCGTGGAGTTGCTGTCGCCGGCGCACCGCCCGGTTCAGGTGACGGGCGACCTGCCGGGCTTTTGGCGCGGCTCCTACGCTGCGGTGAAAACCGAAATGCGCGGCCGTTATCCGCGTCATCCCTGGCCGGACGATCCGCTGCAGGCGCCGGCGACACGCCGCGCCAAGCCGCGGGGCACCTGATCGTTATCATTTGAACGATTGCGGCAACGCCTTGCGAACCATCCGCACGCGAGATGCCGCGCGCCACATGGCCGTTAGCCGTTCCTTGAGCTGCGTCGTGATTGGGTCAGCGCGAATAGCGGATCCAACCATGCGCGCGCTCGTTTGCTTCTTCATCTTTGTCGCCGTCCTCGGCGTGGGCCTGTCGCGCGACATCAACAGGGCGCTGACCAAAGCCACCGCCGACCGTTCGATGGCGATGGCGGCAGCGCCGCACGACGATCCGGCGCCGCAGAACGCATCGAGCGGCAGCCGCACCGTCACACTGAATAACGATGGACGCGGCCACTTCCGGGTCGACGCGCAAGTCGACGGGCGGCACGTCGATTTTCTGGTGGACACCGGCGCGTCGATGGTGGTGTTGCGCGAGAGCGATGCGGCGCGCTTGAGCATCTTCCCGCGCCCATCGGAGTACACCGGCCGCGTCCAGACCGCCAACGGCGTTACCAAGTATGCGCCGGTGCGCCTTAACCGGATCGAGGTCGACGGCATTACCGTGCGCGATGTTGCCGCCGCAGTGATGCCGGACGATGTGTTGAAGGTGAATCTGCTCGGCATGACGTTCCTGTCCGGCGTGAAGTGGACCCACGACCGCGGCCGGCTGGTGCTCGAGCAGTAGTTCTTCCGATCGTTCCGGAATGGCCGCGAGGCTCGGATTCCAGACACAATTGCTGTGCATGTTTGCGCCATCCGGCGCGGCTTCGGGCGTTCCGGAGCGATCAGAACATTTCGGCGCCGGCCGAATTGGGTTATCTGTTGCGTCCAGTTTCCAGAGGAATTCATGTTTCCCAAACCGAAATTATCGCTGTCGCCGAATACTTATGCCTACGAGTCCGAGCCGCTGGTGAAGCCGACCGGCTTTCGCGAGTACGACGCGCGCTGGCTGCTCGGCAAGGAAATCAACCTGATGGGCGTGCAGGCGCTCGGCATGGGGCTCGGCACGCTGATCCGCGAGATGGGCGTGAAGCCCGAGATCGTCACCGGGCACGACTTTCGCGGCTATTCGGCTTCGGTGAAAACCTCGCTGATCTCCGGCCTCTTGGCGTCGGGCTGCACGGTGCATGACATCGGGCTGGCAATGACGCCGATGGCCTATTTCGCGCAGTTCGAGCTGGACGTGCCGTGTGTCGCGATGGTCACCGCCTCGCATAACGACAATGGGTGGACCGGCGTGAAGATGGGCGCGAACCGTCCGTTGACCTTCGGTCCCGATGAGATGACGCGCCTGAAGGAAATCGTGCTCGCCGCCGCGTTCAAGACGCCGGGCGGCGGCGCCTATCATTTCGTCGAGAATTTTCCCGCGCGCTACATCGCCGATCTCACCAGGCGCCCGAAACTGAAGCGCAAATTGAAGGTGGTCTGCGCGTGCGGCAACGGCACCGCCGGGGCGTTTGCGCCGCAGGTGCTGGAGGCCATCGGCTGCGACGTGGTGAAGCTCGATTGCGAACTTGACCACACCTTCCCGAAATACAATCCGAATCCCGAAGACCTCGAGATGCTGCACGCCATGCGCGACGAGGTGTTGCGAACCAAGGCGGACGTGGGGCTGGGCTTCGACGGTGACGGCGACCGCTGTGGCGTGGTTGACGACCACGGCGAGGAGATTTTCGCCGACAAGGTCGGCGTCATGCTGGCGCGCGACATGTCGGCGCTGCATCCGAATTCGACTTTCGTGGTCGATGTGAAATCCACCGGTCTCTATGTCACCGATCCGGTGCTGCAGAAGAACGGCGTGAAGGCCGACTACTGGAAGACCGGCCACTCCTACATGAAGCGGCGAACGCACGAATTGCAGGCGCTCGCCGGCTTCGAGAAGTCCGGCCACTATTTCTTCAACAAGCCATTCGGCCGCGGCTACGACGACGGTCTCGTTTCGGCGCTTGCGATCTGCGACATGATGGATCGCAATCCCGGAAAGAGCATGTCGGAAGAGAAGAACGCGCTACCCAAGACCTGGGGCTCGCCGACCATGTCGCCGCATTGCGACGACGAGAAGAAGTACGACATCGTCGATGCGGTGGTGAAGCATTTCGAGGTGGCGAAGCGGAAAGGCGAGAAGGTCGCCGGCCAGCCGATTCGCGATGTGGTCACCGTCAATGGTGTGCGGGTGACAGTCGAGGACGGCACCTGGGGCCTGGTGCGCGCGTCATCGAACAAACCGGAGCTGGTGGTGGTGGTCGAAAGCCCGGCGTCCGAGGCGCGGATGCGCGAGATGTTCAAGGCGGTGGACGGCGTGCTGCGCACGCACCCGGAGGTCGGCGCGTATAACCAGACGATCTGAGGCGACGGAGAAGGCCCGCCTGGCTCGCTGTCAAGCGGTTCGCCGTTAGTCCTTGGCGCGCTCGACGTAGGAGCCGTCTTCGGTCATCACCACGATGCGCGTGCCGGGTCCGATGAACGGCGGCACGTTGGAACGGACGCCGTTCGACAGCATCGCGGGCTTGTAGGATGACGAGGCAGTCTGGCCCTTGGTCACCGG
>JAFKKQ010000299.1 GCA_017304505.1 Hyphomicrobiales bacterium
CATGTACGAAGCGCGCTTCCAGTCGTTCGACGATCCCGAGCCGGCGCAAACCGGGCCGCGGGTCCAGGCCCTGCGCGCGGAACTTTCCCGGCGCGGACTGTCCGGCCTGATCCTACCCCGCGCCGACCGGCATCAGAATGAATACGTCCCGCCCTCCGAGGAGCGGCTGGCCTGGCTGACCGGCTTCACCGGCTCAGCGGGCGTCACGGTTGTGCTGGCCGACCGCGCCGCATTGTTCGTCGATGGCCGCTACACATTGCAGGCCGCCGAGCAGGTCGACACCTCGGTCTTCACCATCGTCCACATCGCCGAGACGTCGCCGGAGCGCTGGCTGGAAGCGAACCTGATCGCGGGCGCGAAGCTCGGTTATGACGCCTGGCTGCACACCGTCGACGGCGCGGAACGGCTGGCGCGCGCGTGTGCCAACGCCGGTGCGACACTGACGCCGACGGAGCCCAACCCCGTCGATACGATCTGGACCGACCGCCCCGCGCCACCGCTCGGCCCGGTGTCGCTGCACGACCTCCGCTTCGCCGGCGAATACGCAAGCTCCAAGCTCAACCGCATCCGCTCCGAGATCGCGGGCCTGCGCGCCGACGCGCTGATCGTGTCCGACCCGCATGCCGTGGCCTGGACCTTCAACATCCGCGGCAGCGATGTCGCGCACACGCCGCTCCCGCTTGCCTTCGCCATCGTGCCGCAGGACGGCCGGCCCACTCTCTACGTTGACGGTGCAAAGCTGAGCAACGTGGTGCGCCACCACCTCGAGGAAACAACCGAGGTGCGCGAGCCCGCCGATTTCATCCGCGACCTCGCAGCGCTGGGCGAAGCGCATCGCACCGTGCGACTCGATCAGGCCACCGCGGCCGATGCGCTGGCCCATATCGTCACGGTCTCCGGCGGCCGCGTGACGCGCGGACCGGACCCCATCGCGCTGATGAAGGCGGTCAAGAATCCGGTCGAGATCGAAGGCGCGCGCGAGGCGCATCTGCGCGACGGCGCGGCGATGGCGCGCTTCCTGGCGTGGTTCGACCGCGAGGCGCCGAACGGCGAACTCACCGAGATCGCAGCCGTTGAAGCTTTGGAAAGCTTCCGCCGCGACACCGGCCTGCTGAAGGACGTGTCGTTCCCGAGCATTTCCGGCGCGGGACCCGACGGCGCCATCGTGCATTACCGCGTGACGCATGCCAGCAACCGGATCGTCGCGCCGGGCGAACTGTTCCTGATCGATTCCGGCGGACAATACGAAGACGGCACCACCGACATCACCCGCACTGTCGCGGTCGGCGAACCGGCCGCCGAGATGCGCGATGAAATGCGCGACCGCTTCACGCGCGTTCTGAAGGGCCACATCGCCATCGCACGCGCGGTGTTTCCGGACGGCGTCACCGGCGCGCAGCTTGACCCGTTCGCGCGTCAATCGCTTTGGGAGGCTGGTCTCGATTTCGATCACGGCACGGGACACGGCGTCGGCAGCTATCTGTCGGTGCACGAAGGGCCGGCGCGCATCTCCAAGCTCGGCAACACGCCGCTCAAGCGCGGCATGATCCTGTCGAACGAACCTGGCTATTACAAAGCCGGCGAATACGGCATCCGCATCGAGAATCTGGTGCTGGTCACGGAAGGCCCCGAGATTGCGGGCGGCGAGAAACCGCTGAACAGCTTTGAGACATTGTCACTGGTCCCGATCGACCGGCGGCTGATCGAACCAGCGCTGCTCACCGTCGAAGAGGCATCCTGGCTTGAGGCTTACCATACCAGGGTCCTGGAAGCGCTGATGCCGCTGGTCGACGACGAGACGCGGTCGTGGCTTGAAGCCGCGACGCTCCCGATCGGCGAGGACTAGACCTCAAGCGTCCGTGAACGGATCGCGCCACTTCCATTCATGCCGGGTTCATGGCTGCGCGCGTAGCTTCACGCACAGGGGCGTGAAACCAAGGACAACAACAATGTCACGCATGAGCATGGTTGCTCTCGCTGCCGCATTCGCCATCGGGAGCCTGTCCCTCACGGTTGAGGCACAAGCACGCGGCGGACACGGCGGGCATGGCTCACACTTCTCGGGCGCCCGCAGCTTCAGTGCCGGACACGGCTTCAGCGGCCATCGCGGATACTATGGCGGTCGCCGCTTCGGCTACTATCGCGGCTACCGGGCTTACGGCTACCGGCCGTACCTCTACGCGGGTTACGGCGGCTGCTATCGTCTGCGCCAGGTCTGGACCCCGTATGGCCTCGTGCTGCGCCGGGTCAACGTTTGCTATCCGTACCGGCCTTACGGTTACGGCTACTACTGAGGCGGTCGGCCTGGATTCGTTTCGCGGCTGCCGGTAACAATCGATACAGGCCGCTTCGTTTCGCTACGCCGACCGGCCGATCAGCTTGAACCAATCGTCTTCGGTCAGCACGGCAACACCATGCTTCTTGGCCTCGGCGAGCTTCGATCCCGCGCCGGGGCCGGCCACGACATAATCGGTCTTCTTCGATACCGAACCTGAGACCTTGGCGCCGAGGCGCTCGGCCATCGCCTTGGCCTCATCGCGGGTCATTTTCTCCAGCGTTCCGGTGAACACCACTGTCCTGCCGGCCACCGCCGTGTCGGTCTTCGGTTTCTCGGCGTCGAGGATACGGACCTGCGCGACCAGCCGTTCCACCGCTTTGCGATTGTGGGACTCGCCGAAATAATCGGCGACGGCATCGATCACCGTCTCGCCGATCTGGTCCAGCGCATCCATCTCCTCGCGCGCCTCCTCGTCCTTGTCGACGACCTTCAGCACCGCGTCATGGAAAGCCTTCCATGAGCCGTAGCCGCGCGCCAGCGCCACGGCGGTCGTCTCTCCGACATGACGGATGCCAAGCGCGTAGATGAAGCGTTCAAGTGAAATCTCGCGCCGCGCATCGATGGCGTTGTAGAGATTGCCGACCGACGTCTCGCCGTAGCCTTCGAGCGATTTCAAGTTGATCTTCTGATCACGCTCCCGAAGCGTGAAGATATCGGCCGGTTCCTTGACCCAGCCCCTCTCATAGAACAGCTCGATCTGCTTCTCGCCCAGGCCCTCGATGTCGAAGGCGCGGCGTGACACGAAATGCATCAGATGCTGCGTGCGTTGGAACGGACAGGCGAACTCACCGGTGCAATGGGCGCGCGCGCCCTCCTCGCCGCCGGCGATCACCTCGCGCACCACATCGGTTTTCAGCGGACACGGGCATTTCTTCGGGAATTGATACGCTTTCGGCCCCCGCGGCTTCTCCTGAACGACCTCGACCACCTGCGGGATGACGTCGCCGGCACGCTGGATCGTCACCGTATCGCCGATGCGCACGCCGAGCCGCTCGATCTCGTCCTGATTGTGCAGCGTCGCGTTCTGAACCACGACCCCGCCGACGGTCACAGGCTCAAGTTTGGCGACGGGGGTCAGCGCGCCGGTGCGGCCGACCTGAATCTCGATGTCGCGCACCACGGTCGCCGCCCGCTCGGCCGCGAACTTGTGCGCGACGGCCCAGCGCGGCGTGCGCGACACAAAGCCAAGCCGCTCCTGCCAGTCGAGCCGGTCGACCTTGTAGACCACGCCGTCAATATCGTAGTCGAGCGTCGCGCGTCGCAACCCGACCTCATGCTGGAACGCCAGCAACTCTTCGGGCGAATGGCACAGCGTCCAGATCGGATTGACGTGGAAGCCGATACTGCCAAGCCATTCGATCATGCCGGATTGGGTCTTGGCCGGCGTCTCGCTCAACTCGCCCCAGGCGTAGGCAAAGAATCGCAGCGGCCGCGACGCCGTGATGCTGGGGTCTTTCTGCCGGAGCGAGCCCGCGGCCGAGTTGCGCGGATTGGCGAACACCTGACCGCCCGCCTCCGCCTGCCGCTTGTTCAGCGCGAGGAAGTCGGCCTTGTTCATGTAGACTTCGCCACGCACCTCGCAGACCTCAGGCACGCGCTTTCCCTTGAGCTTGTGCGGAACATCCTTCAACGTGCGAATGTTTGCGGTGACATCCTCGCCTTCAGTGCCATCGCCGCGTGTTGCCGCCACGACCAGTTCGCCGTTTTCGTAGCGCAGCGACATCGACAGGCCGTCGATCTTCGGCTCGGCGACGAACGCCACGCTCTCGTCCGGCTTCAGGTTGAGGAAACGGCGGATGCGCGCGGCAAAGTCCGTCACATCGCCGTCGCTGAAGGCGTTGTCCAGCGACAGCATCGGCACCGCATGGCGGACCTTGGCAAAGCCGCGCGCGGGCGCAGCACCGACCTTGCGCGACAGGCTGTCCAACGTCCGCAGATTGGGGAAGCGCGCCTCGATGGCGTTGTAGCGCTGGCGCAGCGCGTCGTATTCCGCGTCCGAAACCGTCGGTGCGTCCTTCTGGTAATACGCCTCGTCGTGCTCCCTGATTTCGGCTTCGAGCCGCGCGTGCTCGCGCCCGGCCTGGCGCTCCGTCATCTCATCGACGGCGAACTTTGAATCGCGGTGCGGCCTGGGTGCTTTCATGGTCCGTGTCCAGGAGTGATTTAGCGATCCCACTGCGCCGCCCGCAAGACAGACCTGCAAGCCATGCCCACGTATCGGGAACCGGCCACCTTGTGAGCGGCCGGTTCCGGGGCGTAGGCTTCCCCGATGACAAACGACAACCAAAAAAGACAGGCGGACGCCTTCCGCCGCGCCCACCATACTTCTCCGCTCCTGCTCCTTCCCAACGCCTGGGACCCCATGAGCGCCCGGCAGTTCGAGGCCGCGGGCTTTCCCGCCATCGCCACCACCAGCGGAGGATTGGCCTGGGCGCTGGGCTTTCCCGACGGTGAGAAGACACCGTGGCCCGAGGTGGTCGCCGCGACGGCGCGGATCGTCCGCGCGGTGCGCGTGCCGGTCACCGCCGACATCGAGGCCGGGTACGGTGAGACACCCGAACAGGTGGCCAAGAGCATCGGAGAGGTCATCCAGGTTGGCGTGGTGGGTGTAAACCTGGAGGACGGCACGCCGCGCGCCGATCAGCCCGTGCTTCCCATCGAAACGGCGGCAGCCCGCATCCGCGCTGCGCGGCAGGCGGCCAACGCTACCGGCGTGCCGCTGGTCATCAATGCGCGCGTCGACCTTTACATCAAGAACGTCGGCGATGCCGCCTCGCGGTTTGACGAGACGGTGCGGCGCGCCAAAGCCTATCTCGAGGCCGGCGCCGACTGCATCTATCCGTTCGGCCTGGGCGACGTGGACGTTATCGCGCGACTGGTGAAAGCCATCGGCGCACCGATCAACATTGTCGCCCGCGCCGGCACACCGCCCGCCGCCGAACTCGAGCGCATCGGCGTGGCGCGCGTGAGCATCGCCTCGGGGGCAACGCTCGCCGTCATGTCGCTGATGAGGGACATCGCTGCCGATTTGCACGCGAACAGGCGGTTCGACACGCTGGCCCATTCGATGAACCGGCCCGAAGCGCAGAAATTGTTTGAACCGAGAAACTGAAGACCGAGGGAGAGAGACGCCATGAAGGCCCGGCTGGATTTCCGCAAGGCATCGCCCAAGGGCAACGCGGCGATGTTCGCGCTACACGACTTCGTCCGCACCTGCGGCCTCGATCACACGCTGCTTGAACTGGTCAAGCTCAGGGCGTCGCAGATCAACGGCTGCGCCCATTGCATGGACATGCATACGAAGGAGCTGCGCGCCGACGGCGTAAGCGAGCAGCGCCTCTACCTGCTCAGCGCCTGGCGCGAGTCGCCGTTCTACAGCGACCGCGAGCGTGCGGCATTGGCCTGGACCGAAGCGGTAACCTTGGTGACGCAAGGCCAGGTGCCCGACGAGGTCTACGACGAGGCGCCCAAGCAATTCAGCGAGGAAGAGCTGGCCAACCTCACGATGGCTCTGGTCGCGATCAACGGCGCGAACCG
>JAFKKQ010000300.1 GCA_017304505.1 Hyphomicrobiales bacterium
ACGATCCGCTCGGAGAGCAGGATCGAGTCTTCGAAGATGTAGCCGTTCCACGGCATGAACGCGACGAGCACGTTGCGGCCGAGCGCAAGCTCACCCAGTTCCGTAGAGGGGCCGTCGGCGATGATGTCGCCCTTCTTGACCTGATCGCCCACCTTCACCAGCGGACGCTGGTTGATGCAGGTGTTCTGGTTCGACCGCTGGAACTTCATCAGCCGGTAGATGTCGACGCCCGGCTTGGTCGGGTCGGTTTCGTCGGTCGCACGGATGACGATACGGGTGGCATCCACCTGGTCGATGATGCCGGTGCGGCGCGCCGCAATGGCCGCGCCGGAATCGCGAGCGACCACGCCCTCCATGCCGGTGCCGACGTATGGCGCCTCGGCACGAACCAGCGGCACCGCCTGGCGCTGCATGTTCGAGCCCATCAGCGCGCGGTTGGCGTCGTCGTTCTCAAGGAACGGGATCAGCGCCGCCGCAACCGATACGAGCTGCTTGGGCGACACGTCCATATAGTCCACCTTATCCGGCGGAAGCTGGAGCACGTCGCCGGCGTGGCGGCACACGATCAGGTCTTCGGTGAAGCGACCCTTCGGATCGATCGGCGCGTTGGCCTGGGCCACCGTATAGCGGCCCTCCTCCATCGCCGACAGATACGCCACCTCGTCGGTGACGCGGCCGTCCTTCACCTTGCGGTACGGCGTCTCCACGAAACCGTACTTGTTCACCCGCGCGTAAGTCGCGAGCGAATTGATCAAACCGATGTTCGGACCTTCCGGCGTCTCGATCGGGCAGATGCGGCCATAGTGCGTCGGATGCACGTCGCGCACCTCGAAGCCCGCGCGCTCGCGGGTCAGACCGCCCGGTCCGAGCGCCGAGAGACGCCGCTTGTGCGTGATCTCGGACAAGGGATTGGTTTGGTCCATGAACTGCGAGAGCTGCGACGAGCCGAAGAACTCGCGCACTGCCGCAGCCGCGGGCTTCGCGTTGATCAGGTCCTGCGGCATCACGGTGTCGATATCGACCGACGACATGCGCTCCTTGATCGCGCGCTCCATGCGCAGGAGGCCGATGCGGTACTGGTTCTCCATCAGCTCGCCGACCGAACGCACCCGGCGGTTGCCGAGGTGGTCGATGTCGTCGATCTCGCCCTTGCCGTCGCGCAGGTCGAGCAGCGTGCGGACCACCGCGACGATATCCTCCTTGCGAAGGATGCGCGTGGTATCGGGCGCGTCGAGGTCGAGTCGCATGTTCATCTTCACGCGGCCGACCGCCGAAAGGTCGTAGCGCTCGGTGTCGAAGAACAGCGAATTGAACATCGCCTGCGCGGTGTCGAGCGTCGGCGGCTCGCCGGGGCGCATGACGCGGTAGATGTCGAACAGCGCGTCCTCGCGCGTCATGTTCTTGTCGACGGCGAGCGTGTTGCGGATGTAGGCGCCGACGTTGACGTGGTCGATATCGAGGATCGGGATTTCCTTGTAGCCCGCCTCGTTCAGGACCTTCAGCGACTTCTCGGTGATCTCGTCGCCGGCCTCGGCGAAAATCTCGCCGGTCTTGGCGTTGACGAGGTCCTCGGCGATGTAATGGCCGAGCAACTCCTCGTCGGTCATGCGCAACGCCTTCAGCCCCTTCTCGGCAAGCTGACGGGCCTGGCGCACGGTGATCTTCTTGCCCGCCTCGACCACGACCTTGCCGCTGTCGGCATCGACCAGATCGTTGACGGCCTTGTAGCCCTTCAGGCGATTGGCATCGAACGGCACGCGCCAGCCGTCCTTCTGCCGCTTATACGTAACCTGCTTGTAGAACGTATTGAGGATCGTCTCGCCATCCATGCCGAGCGCGAACAGGAGCGACGTCACCGGAATCTTGCGGCGGCGGTCGATGCGCGCATGCACGATGTCCTTGGCGTCGAACTCGATGTCGAGCCAGGAACCGCGATATGGAATGATGCGGGCGGCGAACAGAAGCTTGCCGGACGAGTGCGTCTTGCCTTTGTCGTGATCGAAGAACACGCCGGGCGAACGGTGCATCTGCGAGACGATGACGCGTTCGGTGCCGTTGACGATGAACGTGCCGTTGTTCGTCATCAGCGGGATGTCGCCCATGTAGACATCCTGCTCCTTGATGTCCTTCACGGAGCGGGCGCCGGTCTCCTCGTCAACGTCGAACACGATCAGCCGCAGCTTCACCTTCAGCGGCGCGGCAAACGTCATGCCGCGCTGGCGGCACTCGTCGACATCGTACTTGGGCGGATCGAATTCGTAGGCGACAAAATCGAGCTGCGACGTGTTGGAGAAGTCCCGGATCGGGAAGACCGATTTGAATACGGCCTGCAGCCCCTCATCGGAGCGCCCCCCTGGGGGGTCCTTCACCATCAGGAACTGGTCATAGGACGCCTTCTGAACCTCAATGAGGTTCGGCATCTCTGCGACTTCCTGGATTTTCCCGAAAAACTTCCTAACGCGCTTGCGACCCGTAAACGTCTGCGCCATCGTGCTCTCTCTGTTGTCGTCCGGTTTGGGCAACCGGGACGACTCTCCGGAAAGCCGCCATCATCGCGACCATCTGGACAGGCGTTACGAATGCCCACGTTCTAGACGATTCGGACTCCCCAAATCGCCGCACTGGTGACCGCAAAGCGGCCCATCGCCTCGCCGCATCACGGCAAAGACGGCGATTCCGGGACTTGCGCCCCGAAATCACCGATTTGTCTTTTGCAATTCCCGGCGCTCGCTGCCCGTCCGGGAATTTCCTCAAATAGGTATCGACCTACTTGAGCTCAACCTTCGCGCCGGCCTTTTCAAGGGTTGCCTTGATCTTGTCGGCTTCTTCCTTGTTCACACCTTCCTTGACCGGCTTGGGTGCACCCTCGACCAGGTCCTTGGCTTCCTTCAGCCCGAGGCCCGTGAGCGCACGCACCTCCTTGATGACCTCGATCTTCTTCTCACCGGCAGCCGCGAGAACGACCGTAAACTCGGTCTTCTCTTCCGCCGCCGCCGCACCGTTACCGCCGCCAGGCGCCGCAGCCACGGCAACCGCCGCAGCCGCCGTCACGCCCCACTTCTCTTCAAGCATCTTGGCGAGTTCAGCCGCCTCGAGGATGGTGAGCGTCGACAGCTCATCAACGATCTTGGACAAATCAGCCATTACTAGAGTTCCTTTTTCGATTCGAACCAGTTGAGTTTGCAGCCTCGATTAAGCTTGGCTCTTGTTGGCATAGGCCTGGACCACACGGGCCACCTTCGCCGCAGGGGCGTTGGTGAGTTGCGCGATCTTGGTCGCCGGCGCCATGAGGAGACCGACGAGTTTGGCCCGAAGCTCGTCGAGCGACGGAAGCGCCGCGAGCGCCTTCACGCCATTCAGATCGAGCACGGTCTTGCCCATCGCACCGCCGAGGATCACGAACTTCTCGTGGGCCTTGGCGAAGTCGACGGCGACCTTGGACGCGCCAACAGGATCGTTTGAATAGGCGATCACGGTCGGCCCCTTGAGCAGGGAGCCGATGCTGGCAACGTCCGTGCCTTCAAGAGCGATCTTGGCGAGGCGGTTCTTAGCGACCTTCACGGTGGTGCCGGTCTGGCGGGCCTGCTTGCGCAGGACCTGCATTTCGGCAACCGTGAGGCCGGCATAGTGAGCCACGACGACGGTCTTGGCGGTCTTGAAGACCCCCTGGAGCTCCGTCACCTGCTCTGCTTTTGCCGCTCGTTCCACAAGCTCTCTCCGGTTGGCGGCTCGCGTCACTTCTGGACGGAGAGCCGCCGGTTGCGACCTGCCGTCCCGATCCGCCGCGACGTGCGGAGACAGGGACGACGCTCTCGTGCCCTGCCCCGGTGCGGACCGACCGCTAAAAGCGGTCGAGCACCCAGGTCCAACGGTTCGAACCGAAAACGGACCCGATTTCTCAGGACGCGCGTTCGGCCTCACCCGTCTGTGCAGGCTATGGATTAAGCCGGATACCCGAAGCAGGATCGCCGGCACCTGCAGTCTTGGACAGGACGCGGCCTCATGAATTGCAACGATCCCTCACCGCCCCTTCAGATGTCCCGGAGGATGTCCAAAAGGAATCGGTTCCTTATTGTTGCGATTTCGTGAAGCGCGCAAAGGCGCGCCGGCAAACGGGCCGACACGCCTGTAGCGTCTATTTAGAGTTTTTCCGGGGAATTGCCAAGCCCCAATGAGCCTTTCGATTTTTCGCCCCTTTCGGACGCTTTCGGGACCAATCTCGGGGGTTTTGCCACAGGCCTCACCGCTCGCGGCCTCATCGGCTAGAATCACCCGCAGTGCGTGCAGACCAAAGAGGAACCGCCCGATGACCACCCCCAACCGCATTCTCGCCACCCACGTCGGCAGCTTGGTCCGGCCGCCCAAGCTGGTCGAGTTCTTCCGCGCGATCGAAGACGACAAGCCCTACGATGAAGCCGCCTACGAAACCTGCTTGGCGAAATCGGTTGCCGAGATCGTCCGCCAGCAGGCCGAAGCCGGCATCGACATCGTCAGCGATGGCGAATTCAGTAAGGGGGTCAACTGGGCCTTCTACATCCACAAGCGGCTGAAAGGCATCTCGGTTCGGCCGGTGACCGCCGAAGAGGCCCGCGATCCCCTGGCCTCGATGGGTGGCGGCCAGGACCGCGTCGCCTTCCCGGAGTTCTACGCGCAGTACGATCAGGCGTCCGGCCTGGGAAAGCGGCTGGGCCGGCGGATCATCGTCAACGGCCCGCTGTCCTATGCCGGGCAATCCCAGATCGCACGCGATCTCAAAAACCTGAAAGCCGCCGCAGCACGGTCCAACGTGCAGGCGTTCCTTCCGGTCGTGGCGCCGGCGAGCGCCCTGCCGGGCGCCAAGAACGAGCACTATCCCGACGAACGCAGTTATCTGTTCGCGCTCGCCGACGCACTGCACGAAGAATACAAGGCGATTGTCGATGCCGGGCTTTACGTGCAGATCGACGACGCCTTCCTGCCGTACATGTACGAGCGGCTCGTGCCGCCGCGAACGCTTGCCGAGTATAAGTCATGGGCGCAGGTGCGCATCGACGCCCTCAATCACGCGCTCCGCGGCATCCCCGAGGAACGCTCGCGCTATCACATCTGCTGGGGAAGCTGGAACGGTCCGCATGCCTTCGACGTGCCGCTTAAGGACATCGTCGATCTGCTGCTTCAGGTGAAGGTCGGCGCCTACAGCGTCGAACAAGCCAACCCGCGCCACGAGCACGAATGGGCGGTATGGCAAACGGTGAAGCTCCCGCCGGGCAAGAAACTTATCCCCGGCGTCATCAGCCACGCCACCAACATCGTCGAGCACCCGGAACTGGTGGCCCAGCGGCTGGTGCGGCTCGCCAGGATCGTCGGCCGCGAAAACGTGCTGGGCGGCACCGACTGCGGCTTCGCGCAAAGCCCGTTCGCTCAGCGCGTCCACCCGTCGATCATGTGGGCGAAGCTTCGTTCGTTGTCGGAGGGCGCGCGGCTGGCGACGGCCGAGCTATGGGGTAAGCACCGCGCGGCATAATCCCTCAAACAAAAGCCCCGGACCGGCAGCGCCGGCCCAGGGCCAATCTTTCATAATCAGCGCCGGACGCTACTACGCGGCACCACCGGTGCCGAGCGTCGAAATATCGACCTTCACCCCCGGCCCCATCGTCGAGGAGATCGCGACGCGGTTGACGTACTGTCCCTTGGAGCCCGCCGGCTTGGCCTTGTTCACCGCCTCGGCAAACGCGCGGATGTTCTCGACCAGCTTTTCCTCCGAGAACGACGCCTTGCCGACGCCGGCTTGCAGGATGCCAGCCTTCTCGACCCGGAACTCGACCGAGCCGCCCTTGGCGCCCTTCACCGCGCCCGCGACATCCATCGTGACCGT
>JAFKKQ010000301.1 GCA_017304505.1 Hyphomicrobiales bacterium
CCGCGCGGTCGGTGAGCGGCCCGTTGTGCTTCACCAGCCCTTCGAGCGTTTCCCAGGTGAGGTTCAGCCCGTCGAAATTGGCGTAGCGCCGCTCCAGCGCCGTCACGACATGCAGCGTCTGCGCGTTGTGGTCGAAGCCGCCGAACGCCGCGAGACAGCGGTCGAGCGCACGCTCGCCGGCATGGCCGAACGGCGGATGGCCGAGATCGTGGCCGAGTCCGGATGCTTCGGCCAGATCCTCGTCGAGCGCGAGCGCCCGGGCGATCGAACGGGCCACCTGCGTTACCTCCAGCGTATGCGTCAGGCGGGTGCGGAAATGATCGCCCTCCTGGAACACGAACACCTGGGTTTTGTGGGCGAGCCGCCGGAACGCGGTGGAATGGATGATGCGGTCGCAGTCGCGCCGGAAGTCGCTGCGGGTGGCGCTCGCAGGCTCGGCAAAGCGCCGGCCCCGGCTGCGCGCCGGGTCCGACGCGAACGGCGCACGCGCGGAGCCCGCCATCGGCATGCGATTGTCGCCTGTCATAACCAAATCTACCAAGCCAAATCGACCGAGCCATATAACGACCGAGACCCGTCGCAATCGGCTTATTACGATTGCCGCAGCGCGGCAATGCGCTGCGACCCATAGCGGATTGTCGCCCCGGGACCTCCGCCGGCCCACTTGACGTCCGCCCAGACCTGGAAACGCTTCGCGCTTTGCGATATTGGCGGCTATCGTCCCTCAAGCGTACCGACGCCATAGCTTACTCACACCATGTGCTTCCGCATCGCAGTGCGAACATGCGCCACGGCAGTGAAAACGACATCGCGCCCGCCTTGATGCCCGGCATCAGGGTTGCGGTGGTGATTCCCAGCTACCGCGTGCGCGATCGCATCGCGTCGGTGATCGCGCGCATCGGCCCCGAGGTCGAAGCCATCTATGTCGTCGACGATGCCTGCCCGGAAGGAAGCGGCCGTTTCGTCGAGGACAACATCCGCGACCGGCGCGTGCGCGTGCTCTACAACGACACCAACCGCGGGTTGGCGGCGCCACGCTGGCGGGCATGGCGCGGGCCGCGGCCGACGGTGCCGACGTCATCGTCAAGATCGACGGCGACGGGCAGATGGACCCCGCCCTCATCCCGAGCTTTGTCGGCGTGATCGCCTCGGGCGAGGCCGACTACGCCAAAGGCAACCGATTCTTTGAACTGGAGGGCCTCGCGACTATGCCGCTGGGGCGCCTGATCGGCAACGCCGGGCTCTCCTTTCTGGCCAAGATCTCGACCGGCTATTGGCACACGTTCGATCCGACCAACGGCTTCTTCGCCATTCATGCGAGCCTCATCGATCTGCTGCCGGCGAACAAAATATCGCAACGTTATTTCTTCGAATCGGACCTCCTGTTCCGCCTCAACATCCTCACCGCTCATGTCATCGATATTCCGATGCATTCGCACTACGCCGACGAGATCAGCGGCATGAAACCGCACCGCGAGATCGTGCGCTTTGCGGCGGCGCATCTGCGCAACTTCGGCAAGCGCGTGCTGTACAGCTATTTCGTCCGCAATTTTTCCGTCGCCTCGCTGCAGCTTGTGCTCGGCATCATCCTGACTCTGTTCGGCACCATCTACGGCATCGTACACTGGGGCACGAGCGCGCCGGCCACCGCCGGCACCGTGATGATCGCGGCACTTCCGATCATCGTCGGCGTGCAGCTTCTTCTGGCGTTTCTCAGCTACGACATCCAATCCGTGCCGCGTTCGACGCTGCACTTGCGCCTGAAAACGTCGGCCTTGCCTCGGTGCGCCCTGGCTCATCAGGGCAACGCACCGGCTCTCGAGACGGCTGCCGGCGAGCAAGACCGACCAAAGCAGAAACCATGACGCCTGTACCGAAATCCTTCCGGCCGCCGCCAGACTCTAAGATGCTAACCGATCGGTGGCTCGCCAATTACGATCGCGCCAATTACGATAGGGGTCTGTCGGCGTCTGTGCTCCGGCGCACGCATGCATTGATCGAACGGCCTTTCGGGCCGGATGCCCATATTCCTCGTGTCCTTGAAATTGGGGCGGGCACGCTTGCGCATCTCGCATTCATACGGCACCGCTACGACAGCTATATCGCGTCGGACTTCGACCAAGCCGTCTTGGATTCGGCTGGTGCCATTCCTTTGCCGGCCGGAGTCGAATTGATGAAGCTCGACGGCGACAGCCTTCCGTTCCCCGACGACAGCTTTGACAGGCTGATTGCCACTCACGTGCTGGAACACGTTCCATTTCCGCATCTGGCGATTCAGGAATGGGTGCGCGTTCTCAAGCCGGGCGGCATACTGTCGCTCATCCTGCCTTGTGACCCGGGCATGGCGTGGCGACTTGGACGCTATATGGGACCGAGAAAACAGGCGGAAAAAGCCGGTCTCCCATACGATTATTATATGGCCCGCGAGCACATCAACAGCATCTTCAATCTTCACCAGATCCTGAAATTCCACTTTCCCAAGCGCGCGGTGACATGGTGGCCGCTTCGCTTGCCCCTGCCCGACGTCAACTTGATCTATGCGGGGAATTTTTATGTTTAATCCGAACTATCTTCTTGTCGCCGGAGCGGTCGCCGTCATCGCCTGCGGCCAGATCATTTTCAAGTTTGCAGCGCTGCAACTGCACTTCGATCCGGGGCGGCCGTGGATCGAAGTGCTGCGCGTCAACCTTCTGCCGGTCAGCTTGGTGCTGCTGGCGCTCGTGCTCTATCTGATCTCGACCATTGCCTGGATTCAGGCGCTACGCACCATACCGCTTTCCATCGCATTCATGTTCAATGCGCTCGCTTTCATCATCGTGCCTTTTGCAGGCTTCATCCTGTTCGGCGAGCAGATGCCCCGATATTTCCTTCCGAGCGCGGCGATGATCATTGGCGGGATCATACTTGTGTCGATGGGATGATTGACATTCGTCCAATGATTCGCGAAAGCCGATTGGAAATGGCCGCTGCCTCAGCGCCGATGGAAAAAGCGACGCTCACTTCGCGACGTCTCTGGACGTGGTTGTTTATCGCTGTCGCTCTCCCTTACGTTCTCGTCCTTGTATTCTTGACCCCGCCCTTCCAGGTGCCGGACGAGTCCGAGCATTATTTCTATGCGCGCGCGATCACGACCGGCAGCATCCTGCCGCAGGACCTGCCGAACGGCGGACGAGGCGGTTTCGTCACCCAGGCGGATGTCGAGCTTGAGGCCATCTTTCCCAGCGTGACGTTTCATTTCCATCCCGAAATGAAAGCCACGCCGGCGCTGTTCGACCAAGCGCGGCACGTGGGCGGCGCCGATGTTCTCGTTCCCGCGGGCTATTCAGGAGCTGCGGTTTACCCGCCGTTGGCCTATGCCGTCCCCGCGCTTGCGATGTGGGGCGCCGACGCGCTGGGTTTGCGGCGGCTCCAGGCGTTCTACGCCGGGCGTCTTGCCAACGCGCTTTTATTTATCGCCGCGATTGCCGCAGCGATCTGGATCGCCCCGACTGGGCGGCCGGCATTTGCCTTCATTTTCCTGCTGCCGATGTCGTTGTATCAGGCCGCTTCACTTTCCGCGGACGTGCCTGCGTTCGCGCTGACGGCCATCATCTGCGCCCTGCTTGTCCGCGCGGCGCTCACCCCGTCTCCCGCGGAGAGCCGACTGTGGCCGATAGCGATTCTGATCGCAATCCTGGCGACAATCAAATCGCCGCTCGTCGCGCTGGCGGTGCCTCTCGCCGTGCTTGGCTGGCGGGTCTCCACAAGAGCGGCGCTTCTGCCCGCACTGGCCGCCGTCGGCGTCTGGTTGGCATGGACCTACGGTTTTGTCCTGACGGATGCCTTCGATGCCAGGCTCAAGACAATTCCCGGCGGGGTGTCAGCCCGCGATCAAGTCCATTTCCTTCTGTCCCATCCCTTGTCGATCATCCCGATCGCGATCGAAACCTTCCGCCAGAAGACAATCACTTACGTTGCCAGCGGCATCGGCGTGTTCGGAGCCTTCGATACGCCTCTCGCCCTCTGGTTCTATCTGTTGGCCCTCGCATCCGGGCTTGCGGCGTTTACCTGCAGCTCCGTTTCCGAGCCAGTCAAGGTTTCGCGTCCTTTCCGGCTCGCTCTGGCCGCGGCGGGCGTGATCGCGACCGCGCTGATTTTCGGCGCACTGTATCTGACTTGGACTCCGGTCGGCTCCGGGCTCGTCCTCGGTGTTCAGGGCCGTTATTTCATACCGGTGCTGCTGGTTCTGGCGCTGTCGGTTTCCGGCCTCACGCATTTCCATCCTCCCGCGACCGAGCGGCTGACGGCGGCCGTCCTGTCGTTTTTTTACGCGCTATCGCTCTGTCACGCGCCGTTTGTGCTGCTCAGCCGCTATTACCTAACCTAACACGGGCGCCACGGCCGACCGCGGCCCCGCCGGAGCGGCTTCATTGACCTTGGCCGCTGCTGCACTTAACTATCGGGGCAGCCGTGGAGCAGCCAAGGCCGGCTGGGCCAGACAATAGGCACCGCAATGACCGAACCGACAAGAACCGACGCAACGGCAGCCGACACAACGGCAACCGATGCTGCCAACGCAGGCGTCATCGTGACCGAGCGGGCTGCACGCCGGATCGGCGAGATTCTGCAATCGGATCCGGGCGCCATGCTGCGCGTCAGCGTGGAAGGCGGCGGCTGCTCCGGCTTCCAGTACCGGTTCGATGTCGACCGCGCCAAGACCGACGACGATGTGACCATCGCCCGCGACGGCGTCACCGTTCTGATCGATTCCGTCTCGCTTCAATTCCTGGCGGGCTCGCAAATCGACTTCGTCGACGATCTGATCGGCGCCTCGTTCAAGATCAACAACCCGCAGGCCAAGACCTCCTGCGGCTGCGGGACGAGCTTTTCGCTGTAGCGTTCCGCCCTGGCCCGTTCTTCCGGGCGCGAGCGAATTTCCAGTCACACGACCCGAAATCCGCGTCCACCGGGCGGCAACCGAGCCTACTCGGCGGCAACCGCCGATTTGTGCGGCGTCTCCTCGTCCACGTCTTCGAGTTGCGGCTCCAGGCGGCGCTTGAGCATGCGGTCGAAGCGGTCGAGGTAAATATAGATCACCGGCGTGATGAACAGCGTCAGAAGCTGCGACACCATCAGACCGCCGACCACCGCGATACCGAGCGGCTGACGCAGTTCCGCACCCTCGCCCGAACCGAGCGCAATCGGCAGCGCGCCGAAGATCGCAGCGAACGTGGTCATCATGATCGGCCGAAAGCGCAGCAGGCACGCCTCGCGGATCGCGGCCTCGGCGACCAGGCCGACGCGACGGCGCTCGATGGCGAAGTCCACCATCATGATGGCGTTCTTCTTCACGATGCCGACCAGCATGACGATGCCGATCATGGCGATCACCGACAATTCCATCCTGAACAGGATCAGCGTCAACAGCGCGCCGATGCCCGCCGAAGGCAGGCCGGAGATGATGGTGATCGGGTGGATGAAGCTCTCATAGAGGATGCCCAACACCACAAAGGCCGCGAAGATCGCCGCAAGGATCAGGATGCCCTGCCCCTTCAGCGAATCCTGGAACACCTGCGCGTTGCCCTGGAATCCAGTCGTCACCGTGGCGGGCAGGTTTGACTCGCGCTCGATGTTGCGGATCGCTTCCGTCGCGTCGCCGATGGCGACACCGGGCGCGAGATTGAACGAGATGGTGACGGCCGGTTGCTGGCCCTGGTGATTGATCAGGAGCGGCCCGATCTGTGTCACCCGCTTGGTCACCGCGGACAGCGGGATTGACGTGCCGGATGGAATGCCGTTGCCGGTGACACCGGAGCCCGGCCCCGTGGGCATTGGCCACGGCGCCGCCGCCATTGGTCTGGACGAAAATCTTGGAGAGCGCCGAAGGATCGGCCCGGAACTCCGGCTTGGTCTCAAGGATAACCTGGTAGTCGTTGCTGTCGGTGTAGATGGTGGCGACCTGGCGCGTACCGAAGGCGTCGAACAGTTCCTGCCGCACCTGATCGATGGTGACGCCGTAAACGGCCGCCTTCTCGCGGTCGACGTCGATCAAGATTTGCGGGTTGGTGATGTACAGGTCGGTGTTGACGTCGATCAGGCCGGGAATCTTGGCGATCTTGTCGTTCATCTCGAGCGCGGTCTTGTACAGCGTCGCCGTCTCGCTCGATTGCAGCGTATACTGATATTCGCCCTTGTTGATGCGCCCGCCGACGTTGATGTTCTGCAGGACACGGAAATAGGTCCGCATGCCGATGACGCCGCTGGTGGCCTGGCGCAACCGCGCAAGCACCGTGTCGATCGGATCGCGCTCGTTCTTCGGCTTCAGCGCGAACGAGACGCGGCCCTGGTTCATCGTGGTGTTCGGTCCGCCGACGCCGACGGTGGAGTTGGCATAATCGACCGCCGGGTCGGCGCGGATGATGTCGGCGATCTTCTTCTGCCGCTCGATCATGGCGGCAAACGAGATGTCCGATTGCGCCTCGGTCGTCACCAGGACGAAGCCGGTGTCCTCGCGCGGAAAGAACCCTTTGGGGATCACGAGGTAAAGCCAAACCGTGCCGGCGATGGTCAGGATGGTGATGACCAGGGTAACCGATTTGTAGGCGATCACCGTGTCCAAAGCCCGTTCGTAAGCGTTCAGCAGGGCCTGGAAGCAGCGCTCGAATAGCCGCAGGACGATATTGGGCTTCCTCTCCTCGTCGCCGCGATGGCTGCGCAGCACACGCGCGCACAACA
>JAFKKQ010000302.1 GCA_017304505.1 Hyphomicrobiales bacterium
GGTCGACGCCATCGCCGCAGCCACCCGCGCCGGCACCACATTCGTGTTCGGCTATCTGGGTGGCGGCCCGCTGCCGTTCGATTCAAAACTCCCCGGCGGCGAGTTCGTGCTGGCGTTCCAGGCACTCCCCATCGTGCTGCTCATAAGCGTGCTCACCACGCTGTTATTCTATTGGGGCATCCTGCCGCCCGTCGTACGAGGCTTTTCCTGGGCGCTCAGCCGCACGCTCGGCGTCGGCGGCGCGGTCGGGCTTTCCACCGCGGCCAACATCTTTGTCGGCATGGTCGAAGCGCCGTTGTTCATCCGCCCCTACATGGCCAAGCTCTCGCGCGGCGAATTGTTCGTGGTGATGACCGGCGGCATGGCCGGCATCGCTGGCACCGTGCTGGTGCTCTATGCGCAGTTTCTCGCCCCCATCGTGCCGGACGCCGCCGGCCACTTCGTCATTGCCTCGGTGCTGGGAGCGCCCGTCGCGGTGATGATCGCCCAGATCATGGTGCCTGACACGCGCGATGCAAAAGCGACAGACGCGCTCGCCACGCCCGAGCCGATCGCACAAAGCACGATGGACGCCATCGTGAAAGGCACCGGCATCGGGCTCGAGTTGCTGCTCAACATCGTCGCCATGCTGATCGTATTCATCGCGCTGGTCCACCTGACCAACGCGATCCTGGACCTGCTGCCGGACATCGCCGGCGCACCGGTGACATTGCAGCGCATTCTCGGCCTCGTCATGGCGCCGGTGTGCTGGCTGATCGGCATTCCGTGGGCGCAGGCGCCGACCGCCGGCACGCTGATGGGCATCAAGACGGTGCTCAACGAGTTGATTGCCTATGTCGAAATGTCGAAGCTGCCGGCCGACTCGCTCGATCCACGCTCACGGCTCATCATGCTCTACGCGCTGTGCGGTTTCGCCAATTTCGGCAGCCTTGGCATTATGATCGGCGGGCTCTCGGTGATGGCCCCAGAGCGGCGCGACGACATCGTGTCGCTCGGGATGAAATCCATCGTATCCGGTACGCTTTCGACGCTGATGATCGGCGCCATCGTCGGCATCCTGTCCTGACCCTCCCCACAGCGCACGGGATAGCCATACGCCGGTAAAACATCCGCCGCCTTTGCGCCGGGCCGCGTTCGAGATAAGACATCCACCGCACAACGACTTTCCAGAGGACAAGCTATGCCCTTTCGCGCGCTCATGATCGCCCTCGTCACCGGCATGGCGGCGTTGCCCGCCCAGGCCGCCCCCTACCCCGACCATACGGTCAAGATGATCGTCCCGTTCGCGGCCGGCGGCGGCACGGACGTACTGGCGCGCATCATCGCGCAGAAGCTCAACGAGAAATGGGGTCAGCCCGTCGTCGTCGAGAACCAGCCCGGCGCATCCGGCGGCATCGGCACGCGCGCCGTCGCGCACGCCACACCGGATGGCTACACGCTGCTGATGGCTTCCACTGGCGCGTTGATGGCCGCCGCTTCGGCGCTGGGTGGCGATGGCCCGTTCGACGTCAACAAGGTCCTGTCGCCGATCACCGTGGCCGCAGCCCCACCGTATCTCCTGGTCGTCAACTCGAAGGTGCCAGCCAACTCGGCGGCAGACCTGATCCGCATCAGCAAGGAAAAGCCGGGCTCGCTCACCTTCGGTTCGTCGGGCGTCGGCGCGGCCTCGCATCTGTCGGGCGTTCTGTTTGAGAGCGAGGCCGGCATCAAGATGCTGCATGTGCCTTACAAGGGCACCGGGCCGGGCATGACCGATCTCCTGGGCGGGCGCATCGACCTCATGTTCGCGCCGGCACCCGTGGTGCAATCGTCGGTGCAGGCCGGGAAGCTGAAGGCGATCGGCACGACCGACGTCCGCCGCTCCAAGTTCTACCCCGACATCCCGACTATCGCCGAAAGCGGCTTGCCGGGCTACGAATCGGTTGGCTGGTTCGGGCTGCTGGCGCCGGCCAAAACGCCGCACGAGATCGTCAAACAGATCAATCAGGCCGTCGTCGCGATCATGGATACCAAGGAATTCCGCGACCAGTTGGCGATCCTCGGCGCAGAGCCGAAGCCGCAGACGCCGGAGGAGTTCGGCCGCTACATCAACGCCGACATTGCCAAGTGGACCAAGCTGGTCAAGGACAACAACATCAAGCTGCCGGGGGCCAAATAAGCCATGCGTCTTGCGACTTTTATCGACCGGTCGAAAAACAGCGGATCGCGGTTCGGCATCGTGCGCGGCGACCACGTCATCGACGTTGTCGCGGCGGCCGATGCCCTGCGCCGGCCGGTCCCCGCCGCCAGCGTGAAGGCCGCGCTGACGACAGGGCCGCAAACGCTCAAGGCGCTGAACGAACTGGCCGATACGGCGGATGCCAAGCGGCTGTCCATGCCGGTGTCCGGCGTCCGGTTCCTGGCGCCGATTCCCGACCCGTCGAAGTTCTTCTGCGTCGGCAAGAACACGAAGAAGCACCGCGAGGAGCTTCTCGCCAACAAAATGTTGACGGAAATTCCCAACGAGCCGACCGGCTTTATCAAACTGGCCGACACGCTGTCGGGAGACGGCGACGAGGTGGCCAAGCCCGAAGACATCACCACGCTCGATTACGAGCCGGAGCTTTGCTACGTGATCGGCAAGCGCGCCCACCGCGTCTCGAAGGCCGAGGCGATGGATTATATCGCCGGCTTCACGCTCACCAATGATATGAGCGCACGCGAGATCCAGAAGCGTGAGGTCGCCTCCGGCAGCCGGTTCTGGACAGCCAAAAACATGCCAGGATTCGCGCCGACCGGCCCCTACGTTCTGACGATGGACGAGGTGTCGGACACCGCCAATCTGTGGGTCACCTGCGACGTCAACGGGGAGCGGCGGCTGCGCTCCAACACCGGCGACTACCTCTACCAGATCGCCGAGGTGCTGGCGCACTTCTCCCGTTACGTTGTGTTTCAGCCCGGCGACCTGATCGCGATGGGCGCGCCGAGTGGCGTCGCCGTCGGTCAGCCGAACGCCGCCGAACTTTATCTCAAGCCGGGCGACGACATGGTGATCGCGCTTGAAGGGATCATGTCGCTGCGAACTCGGATTGTTGCCGAGCAATAACGGCCACGCTGTCGCCGGGTGGCACGATCACCCCGCGCCATCCGCGCCGAAATCCCCCGTGCCAGGCTTTCGACACGCTGATCGGACCGCGACATGATCCCGAAAGCCGCCGCAGCACTCGCCATCCTGCTCACGGCGACGGCGTTAGCGCGGGCGCGGACGATCCAAATCGTGGCGTTCGGCGACAGCGCGACCGCAGGCTACCTGGTGGCATGGCACGAATCCTATCCGGCGCAGTTGCAGGCGGCATTGCGGGCCAGGGGCTACGACGCTGTGGTGCGTAACGAAGGCATGAGCGGCGACACCACAGCGGGCGCGCTGCGCCGGTTCGACACCGCGATCGGCCCCGGCACGGACGTCGCCATCGTCGAGTTCGGCACCAACGATCTGCGGCAGCACGTACCGATGCACACCGTTCAATCCCATCTATCGAACATCGTGAACACGCTTCGCGCCCGCCACATCGAGGTCATGCTGGTCGGCCTCGGACGTTTGGACCTGTCCGCCGTCGCGCGCAGCAAGAATATCCTCTATGCCCAATGGAAGCTGCCGCCCGGAAAATACCGCGCCCGCGATGGCGCTCACTTCAATGCCGAAGGCTATGCCATATTAGTGCGGCAAATACTACCTGCTATCGAAACGCTGATCGCGCGGGCGAAGGCACGGCGCTGATGCTGCGTGTACCGACGCAAGTTCGCGGAAGCCGGGTACGCCGCCCCCTGGGTTGGCCGAAGCATCCGACTGTCCTGAGAAAACGCCACGCATCTCCTCACAACGCGTTGCGACAAGACGAAATAGCTTATCCATCTTGAAACCACGTCGGCGATGCCCGATGCTCCGCTACGACACATAAAGGTCCAAAATGAGCATTGTCGGACTGATTAAAAGCCACCGGAGACGGCGTTGGCGCGACGCGCGACGCAATCGCCTCGTTGCCGGGCTCAATCTTAACGGCCTAGGTCTTGAGATTGGCGCATCACACGCACCCATCGTGCCAAAACGCGCAGGTTATAAGGTTGAGATTGCCGATCACAGCAACGCGGATGAACTGCGCGAGCATTTCCGTAGCGATCCCACTGTCGACGCCTCGAATATCGAAGAAGTCGACTACATCACTGGCGGCGGCTCCATCGCCAAAATCATCAACAGTCCCGGCCGCTACGACTACATCATCGCTTCCCACGTCATCGAACACGTCCCTGACCTGTTCGGGTTTCTCCACGATTGCGAAACGCTGCTCAAGCCTGACGGAGTGTTGTCGCTGGCCGTACCCGATATGCGATACTGCTTCGATGCTCTTCAAAGCAGATCGACAACGGGAATGGTGCTACAAGCGTCGTTGAACGAACCTCATCGGCCCAGCCCTGCGGCGGTCTTTGATCACACCGCGAATTGTTCCGAAAAAAGCAATCACGGGGTGTGGCGTCGGTTCGATCCGCGCCCCCTTAAGATTTGCAATTCCCTCGCTGACGCGAAGGCGAAATTCGACGAATACGTTTCCAACGATGCGCACACCGATATCCACGTGTGGAGGTTTGTGCCATCGAGTTTCAGGCTTATCGCCAAAGACCTCTACGATATGAATCTCATCGCGCTTCGCGAGATGAGCTTTTCGGCGCCGGGCGGCTTTGAATTCTTCGCGAAGTTTTCAAGGGATGGAAACTCATTGAACGACGACCGCCAAACACTGGCGATCCGCGCAATGCGTGAGACGTGCGCAATTCGCTTCTGAACAAAGCAGATCGCGGCTGTGGAACCGGGTCGAAAATCACAGACGCGAGGCGAACGCGTTTCTCGCTAAGCCTCCACGGACAAAGCAACGATCCGCAACGATCAATGCAACCGGAATTCTCCGTCGACGGTCTTCAGCTCCGCCGGCTTGATCAGGCGGGAATGCGCAACCGTCACCGAGTGGAGCGGGCCTTCCAGCTTTTCCACCCAAAATGCCAGAAAGCGCTGCAATTCGGGAAATTCCGGGAATAGATCGTAGTTCTGCCAGACGTAGCTTTGTAGCAGCCATCGATGGTCCGGCCGGCGATAGAGAATTTGCGCCGTCGTCAGCCCGTAGCCGTTCAATTGCTTTCGGAAATCCTCTGAAGCCAGCCCGTTCGGAGCCGCGCCCCAGCGCCCCGCCTGCTTCGGCATCATGCCGAATCCTCCGTCATGACCGCCTCAGTGTCAGCACCCACCGCGGCCATGACAAGCCGAAAGATTCAAATATGTTCCTGTTTTCAAAGTATTAGCAGCATAATTGAAAGACTGCTGATAACCACGCAGGATAACCGCCTTGTTTCTCGCTAGCAGTCAAACGCATTGAGTGCTAAAAAATTCCATCGCCCTCTTGATGGAGGGTATGGGTCGCCTATCTCGCGACCTTGAGGGATGTCGCGAGGGAAACTTTCCGGCGTCTCTTTATTCCAAAAGTTCAATCTTATCAGGCTTATGGAGGATACCATGAAGTTCCGCCCGCTTCACGACCGTGTTGTCGTCAAGCGCGTCACCGCCGAGGAAAAGAGCGCCGGTGGCATCATCATCCCCGACACAGCGCAAGAGAAGCCGTCACAGGGCGAGGTTGTCGCCGTCGGCCCGGGCGGGCGCGACGAGGCCGGCAAGCTGATCCCGATCGACATCAAGACCGGCGACCGTG
>JAFKKQ010000303.1 GCA_017304505.1 Hyphomicrobiales bacterium
GCCGCCTTGATGATCGGCGTCCACTTGGCGATCTCGCTCTTCACCAGCGTGGCAAGCGCCTGCTGGCCGCGCCGGTTGCCATCCGGGATGTCGCTGCCGAGATCGAGCAGGCGCTTGCGGGTGTTCTGATCGTCCAGCGCCTTGGAAAGTGCATCGCTCAGCTTGTCGAGGACCGGCTTCGGCGTGCCCTTGGGCGCAAACAGCGCGTTCCAGGCCGAGGCCTGGAAGCCCGGCAGCCCCGCCTCCTTCGAGGTCGGCACGTCCGGCAGCGCCGGATTCCGCTCCGGCGTTCCGATGGCGTAGACCTTGATGGTGTTGCCCTTGATCTGCGGCACCGCGTTGACGATCTGGTCGGTCATGTAGTCGACCTGGCCGGCGATCAGCGCGTTCATCGCCGGCGCGGTGCCCTGGAACGGAACCAACGTCGGCTTCACATCGAGCAAGCTGTCGAGCAGCAGGCCGGTCACATGGGCGACCGAGCCGACGCCGGCGTGAGCCTGATTGAGCTTGGTGGCGTTGGCCTTCACATACGTGATGAATTCCTTGAGATTTTTCGGCGGAAAATCCTTCTTGGCGAGGATCAGGATCGGCGTGCCGGCAGCCATGCCGATCGGTTCGAAATCCACATCCGGCTTGTAGGCCAGGTTGGGATAGAGCGCGACCGAGGCGGCGTGCGTGCCCATGTGCCCCATGATGATGGTGTAGCCATCGGGCTTCGCCCGCATTGCACGGGTCGAAGCGGTCGTCCCGCCGGCGCCGAGCGTGTTCTCGATGACGATGGTCTGGTGCAGCGTTCGCGACATGTGGTCGCTGACGATGCGAGCCACCGTATCGGTCGGGCCGCCTGCGGCGAACGGCACGATCAGCGTGATGGCTCGTGTCGGATAATCCTGCGCGGGCGCCGGTGCGGCTCCCAGCGCAAGCATGAGTACAGTTCCCGCAAACGCCGTTGCGGCACGATACGCTAGCATTGTCACCCCCTGTAAAGTCAGCGCCCGGAGTTTACCGCGCCCGGATCGACAAAAAAACCCCCGGGAAGGCTCCGCCTTCCCGGGGGTCTTTTCGTTGTCGCGATGCGCTCGCGGGGGTCAGTCGTCTCCGACGAACACCTCGTCGCGCTTGCCGCGGATCGACGGCAGAACCGCCAGGATCAGCAGCAACGCGGCGATGGCCAGCAGCACCGCGGAAATCGGCCGCGTGACGAACACCGTGGCGTCGCCGCGGGCGATCAGCATGGCGCGCCGGAGGTTCTCCTCCATCAGCGGGCCAAGCACGTAACCCAGGATCATCGGCGCCGGCTCGAAGTCGTGCTTCGACATCCAGTATCCGACGACGCCGAAGATCGCGGTCATCGACACATCGAACGGCGCGTTGTTCACCGAGTAGATGCCGATGCAGCAGAACACCACGATCATCGGGAACAGATGGCGGTAGGGCACGCGCAACAGGCGCACCCAGACGCCGACCAGCGGCAGGTTGATGATGATCAGCATCAAGTTGCCGATCCACATCGAGGCGATCATGCCCCAGAACAGTTCCGGCTGCTTGGTCATGACCTGCGGGCCCGGGACGATGCCGTGGATGGTCATGGCGCCAACCATCAACGCCATGACCGGGTTCGGCGGGATGCCGAGGGTCAGCAGCGGGATGAACGCGGTTTGCGACGCCGCGTTGTTGGCGCTCTCCGGCGCAGCGACACCTTCGATCGTGCCGCGGCCGAACCGCTCCGGGTGCTTGGACACGCGCGTTTCAAGCGTGTAGGCGGCAAACGACGCGATGATCGTCCCACCGCCCGGCAGGATGCCGAGGCACGAACCGAGCAAGGTGCCACGGCCGATGGCGCCGGCCGCAGCCTTGAGGTCCGGCAACGTCGGCATCAGGCCGGTGATCTTGCCCTGCACGATCTCGCGCGTTCCCTTGTTCTCAAGGTTCCGCAGGATTTCGCCGAAGCCGAACACGCCCATGCCGACGACCACGAAGCCGATGCCGTCCGACATTTCCGGGATGCCCCAGGTCATGCGCTCAGCGCCGGTTTCCAGGTCCGAACCGATCATCGACAGCAGCAGGCCCATCAACACGATGGCCAGCGCCTTGATCACCGAGCCTCTGGCAAGCACGACCGCGAAGATCAGGCCCAACACCATCAGCGAGAAGTACTCGGCCGGGCCGAACATCAAGGCGACGCTGGTCAACGGCGCGCCGAGCGCGGCGACCAGAACGGTGGCGACGCAACCGGCGAAGAACGAGCCGATGGCGGCGATCGCCAGCGCCGGGCCGGCGCGGCCATTCTTGGCCATCTCGTGGCCGTCGAGACAGGTCACCACCGACGACGATTCGCCCGGAATGTTCACCAGGATCGACGTGGTCGAGCCGCCGTACTGCGCGCCGTAGTAAATGCCGGCAAGCATGATGAGGGCGCCCACCGGCGGCAGACCGAAGGTGATCGGCAGCAGCATGGCGATGGTGGCCAGCGAACCGATGCCCGGAAGCACGCCGATCAGCGTACCAACCAGCGCACCGACGAGACAAAGCATGACGTACGTCGGCGTGGCCGCCACGCTCATGCCGAGCCAAAGGTGATTAATTAGATCATACATGACTGTATCCCGCCGATCACCAGAACCGCGGCCAAAGCTGGAACGGCAGGTTCAAGCCATAAGGGAATAGAAGTGCGCAGAAGATCGTAATTCCGATGGCGACAAGCACCGTTTCTCGCGCTTTCACGTCGTCGGCCGCCGCGGCGCAGATGATAACGCTCGCGAAAGTCGCGACCACAAGACCAAGCGGCCGGATCGAAGCGGCAAACGCCAGGATCGCGCCGATGACGAAGACCATGCCGCGCACTTGGTACTTGGTCACCTCGGGTCCCGGCGTCAGGAACCCGCCGACGAGAACAATCAACGCCAGCACGATCATCGCGGTAGCGAACAAGCGTGGCGCCGTTCCCGGACCGAACGCGAAGCCGCGCATACCAGGCAGTTCGTTCGATGCGATGAAGGCCGTCAGTCCGAGCAGGATCAACCCGAGACTGCCGAAGACATCCTGCGGATTGAGAACCGGCAGAAGTCCGAACGAGATCGCGATGCAGACGGCGACAAAAACGATAATGGCCGCGCGAACCGCCAAGGGCGCCGGACTCTGCAGCATGAAGGAGCTGACGAGTAAGATCACCCCCAGCGTGGTGAACACCAGGCCACTAAGCAGATTATAGCGGCGCTGCTCCTCCGCGGAACGCGACCACTCTCCTGATGGCGTTGCATCAGACATTATCAGCCACTCCCCTCATCATCATCGTCACAGTTTTACAGACATCCCCCGCGGTAACAGACCGCGTTCTGAAAAAAAAAGCAACCTCGACCTTCTTTTGTCAAAAAACAAACAACTTCACACCAGGTTGGCAAACCCGAGTAACCCAGCGATTCCAATCGGCCAGAGCGGGTTCCAACGCGATTGATAGGTGATCAACGCGGTCGCGGCGGTGATGCCCAGGGCAACCCAACTGTGGACAGACGCGCGTGTCAAGACAATCGCGGTGGCGGCGATCAGACCCACGGAGACCGGCACAACGCCCGCTTGCACCGCGATGCGCCACGGTGCGTCCTTGAAGCGATCCCAGACGCGGCCGAAGAAATGCGCCAGCACCGCCGTCGGCCCGCACATTGCGAGGGTCGTAACCAGCGCGCCGCTAACGCCGGCGATGTGATAGCCGATCAGCGTCACCAGCATGACGTTTGGACCCGGAGCGGCTTGCGAAATCGCGAACATGTCGGCGAACTCGCGCTCGGTCATCCACGGGTTTATCTCGACCACCAGGCGATGCATCTCCGGCACCACCGCGTTGGCGCCGCCCATCGCCAAGAGCGACATGATCACGAACTGCAGCGCGAGCGTGAAAAAGATATTGCCGTCTGCTTTCATCGCCGCATCCACCATGCCAATGCGATGCTCGTCGGCGTGACGACGAGCATGACAAAAACCAACGGCCATCGCATCACGCCGATCGCAAGAGCCGTGGCAACGAGCACAAACGGCGCCGGCCCGAAGCGTCGGAACAGCGGCATGGCCATCTTCGCCACCGTGGCGACGATGAGGCCCGCGGCGGCCGGCGCGACGCCGCCGAGCACGCGCCGCACCGCGTCGACATCGCCGAAGTTTTCATAAAGCACGGCCGCCGCGATCATCAGGAAGAAAGGCAGCACCAGAAAGCCGACCCAGGCTGCGACCGCACCGGTTGGCCCCTGCATGCGCGAGCCGAACACCGAGGCGAGATTGACGATATTGGGCCCAGGAAGAAACTGGCAGAGTGCATAGAGATCGTTGAACTCCTGCTCCGTCAGCCAGCGCTTTTCCTCGACGAACATCCGCCGCGTCCACGGTAGCGTGCCGCCGAATCCGGTCACCGTGATCCGGAAGAAGGCCAGGAAGAGTTCGAGGTGGCTGGGGATCGGCGCAGCCGGCGGAGATGAAGCTGTCGTCTCGGACATGATGGCGATGTTTAAGCCGTGGACGCGCGGCCGGCCAATCGAATCGTTGCGTTGTCGCCAGGAAAGCGGGAGCGCCGCAGGAAGGACGGCCTCCACCCATATGCCCCGCCGGACAGGCACCGGTCACCCGACACGCCCGCTTGGACCACACGCCCCGGTGGTAGGCACGGATGCGGCGCATCGATGGGGAGAGAGGCGCTCGCCGCTCTTTTTTCGTCAATCGTCCACGCCTATATTGGGGGCGCCGGCGCAAGCCGGCTATGGCGATAAACGGCCGTCGGAATAAACCTTTCGGACCCGGGGGCAGTACCCGGCGGCTCCACCCAAGCCCGGCGCGAACAAGCCGAGACGGGCTTCGGCGGGGCCGAACCAGGATCGACGAGGGTGTAAAGGGCGGGCTTTTGCTCGGAATCGTCCCAACGTTATCGGGACAATCCATAGTTGCCAACGACAACTATGCTCCGGTTGCTCAGGCTGCGTAAGGCAGTCTGAAAGACCGAACTTAAAGTCCTGACGGGTTAAGCTCCGTCAGGCGGGGTCCGGAGGCACCTGGCAACAGAAGCCTCCACCTCTCCTTGAAGATGCGACTCAATCTATATTGAGACCGTTGGGTTGCCGTGGATGCCATCGGCGGGCTTGTGCGTTAGCATGAGAATCCGACAGACGTCAGAATCCGACATACACATCGTAACCTCAGCAGGTTCCATGCCGCTCGACCACATCCGCTACGACATTCTGGTGCAGGACGCTTTGCGCGGCATGGTCCGCGAAGTGCTGGCCGAGACCATCAAGAAGGGCCTGCCCGGCGAGCATCATTTCTTCATCACCTTCGACACGACGGCCGACGGCGTGCGGCTGTCGGACCGGTTGCGCGCTCAATATCCCGAGGAAATGACGGTCGTCCTCCAGCACCAGTTCTGGGACCTGAAGGTGACCGACGAGTCGTTCGAGGTCGGTCTGTCGTTCGGCGGCATCGGCGAACGGCTGGTCGTCCCCTTCGCCGCCATCCGGGCGTTCGCCGACCCGTCGGTGCAGTTCACGCTGCAGTTTGAGACGCTCGGAGAAACGCCGGACGAAGAAGAAGGTGCCGCGACCGAAACGGACAAGGGCCTGGCTGCTCCACGCGGACCGTCGCGGACCAAGCGAAAGGTGCCGGCGCAGCGCGAAGCCTCCGGGTCGG
>JAFKKQ010000304.1 GCA_017304505.1 Hyphomicrobiales bacterium
TAGCGCCACCTCGGGGTGCTCGTCGGCGGCGATCCGCGCCAGCGCCGCTCGCGGCTCGCCCTGGCTGCCGGTGCAAAGCGCCACGACCTTGTCGGGCGGCCGGTGCCCATACAGATCCATGCCGCGGAACGGCTGCACGCCATCGAGGTGGCCGGTTTCGCGCGCGACCTGCACGACGCGCTCCATCGCCCGGCCGACCAAGACGACCTCGCGACCAGCCACGCGCGCGGCATCGGCCACGGCACGGATGCGCGCGACGTTCGAGGCGAATGTGGTCACGGCGACACGCCGCGGTGCACCCGCAATCAATTCGGCAAGCGTCTTGGCAACGTCGGTCTCGGAGGGCGATCGGCCGTCGCGCACCGCATTGGTCGAGTCGCCGATCAAGGCGAGGCAGCCTTCCGCGCCGAGCGCCCGCAGCTTGGCCTCGTCGGTCGGCGGGCCGATGATCGGCGTGGGATCGAGCTTCCAGTCCCCGGTGTGCAAGACGCGGCCCAGGGGCGTGCGCAGGATCAGCGCATTCGATTCCGGGATCGAGTGCGCCACCGACACCAGTTCGATGTCGAACGGGCCGACATTAAAGCGCGAGCCGAGAGCCACCTCGGTGACGGGAACCTCCGGCGCCCCGTGCTCGCCCGCACGCTTGGCGGCAAGGAGCGCCGCGGTAAATGGCGTGGCGTACACCGGGACCTTGAGTTTCGGCCATAAGTCGAGCAGCGCACCGAAGTGATCCTCATGCGCATGGGTGATGACGATGCCGGCGAGGTTGCGGCGCTCCTCGACGAGGTAGCGGATATCCGGAAACACGAGGTCGATGCCCGGCAGGTTCTCTTCGCCGGCAAACGACACGCCGACATCCACGGCCAGCCACGTGCGGCGCCGGGGATCGCCCAGGCCGTAGATGGCGAGATTCATGCCGATCTCGCCGACGCCGCCAAGCGGCGCGAACACCAATTCGTTTTGGGTCGCGGGCATACCTACCGATTTCCCATCATGAACACATCGCCCGCCCCGACCGTCTGCATTGTTCCATCCGCGCTGCGCAGAACCAAGCGGCCGGTCTCATCAATCGTCACAAACTGTCCGGAAAGATCGACACCGCTCGATTTCACGACGAGGGGCTTGCCCACTCCGGCGGCACGGTCGAGCCAATCGGCCCGAACCGCGGCAAAGCCCGCGCCCGCCGACCACTGTGCCAGCCGGCGGACCATCGCGGCCGACAGCGGCGCAAACAGGCTGTCGGCCCCGGCGCGAAGGCCGGCCGCGGCAAGATCGGTCGCGGGATAGTCCGTGCCCGCGGGGTGGTGGGCGCAGTTGACGCCGAGGCCGATTACGGCGGCCGCCCCCTCGCCCTCCACCAGGATACCGGCGAACTTGTTGCGGTCGATCAGAAGGTCGTTGGGCCATTTCAGCGCCAACCGCGTCGCCAACCCCGGAATACGCCCGGCAACGGCATCATGAAGCGCCAGCGCCGCAACGAACGACAGTTCGGGGAAATGCCGGGGCGGCGCCGGATCGGTCAGCAGCAAACTCGCATAAAGATTGCCCGGCTCGGACACCCATGTCCGCCCGCGCCGCCCGCGCCCGGCGGTTTGGCTGCGCGCCACAATCCAGAGCGGACCGCGCTCGCCAGCACGCGCCAGCCGCAACGCCTCCGCGTTGGTCGATCCGATGGTGTTGTAGAGAATAAGCCGTGCCCCGGCCGTCGCTGCCGTGGGATCGAGATGCATCAGAACAATGACTTCGCCGCTGCGGCTGCCGCCGCGACCAGCGGCGCGGGATAGATGAAGAACAACAGGTTGAACAAGCCGGTGACGCCGAGCACCGCTTTGATTCGGATCGGGACCAGTTTGAAGGTCGGCATCGGCTCGTCGAAATACATCACCTTGACGATGTTGAGATAGTAATAGGCGCCAACCACACTCGACAGCACGCCAAGAACGGCAAGCGTATAGAGTCCCGCTTTGATCGCGCCGAGGAAGATGTAGTATTTCGCGAAGAACCCGGCGAGCGGCGGAATGCCGGCGAGCGAAAACAGCAGAAGCCCGAAGAAGAACGCCAGCGCCGGATTGGTCCGGGCAAGACCCGCCAGATCGCTGACGTTCTCGACCATGCCGCCATCGCGCCCCATCCTGCACGCCCTCGGCCGTCCCCGCAGCCAGGCCGACCAGCGCAAAGCCCATATGACCGATCGACGAATACGCCATCAGCCGCTTGATGTTGTGCTGGCCGATGGCCGCAAACGAACCAAGCGCCATCGAGGCGATGGAAACGAAGACCACGATCTGTTGCCATTCCAGGGTGATGGCGGGAAACGCGCTGATGGTCGCGCGCACGAAGATCGCCATCGCCGCAACCTTCGGAGCGGCCGAGAAGAAGGCTGTGACCGGTGTCGGCGCGCCTTCGTAGACGTCGGGCGTCCACATATGGAACGGCACCGCTGACACCTTGAAACAGAAGCCGACGAATAAAAACACGAGGCCGAACACGAGGCCGATTCCGCCCTGGCCCGATGCCTTGGCGATACCGATAAACGATACGTTACCGGTGAAACCATAGATCAGAGAACAACCGTAAAGCAGCATGCCCGAGGATAGCGCGCCGAGCACGAAATACTTCAGGCCGGCCTCCGTCGAGCGCACGTTGTCGCGGCTCGAAGCCGCCACCACGTACAGCGCGAGGCTCATCAGTTCGAGCCCAAGGTAGAGCGCGATCAGGTCGCCCGCCGAGATCAGCATTCCCATGCCGACGCTCGAAATCACGATCAGAATGGGGTACTCGAATTTCTGCTCGCGTTCGGCCACAAAGAAATCGTCCGACATGACGATCGCGAAGGCCGAGCAGACGTAGGCCAGAATCTTCATGAAGCGCGCGAAGTCGTCGACGATGAAGCTGCCGCCGAACACGTGCCCGCCCGGAACACACGCAACGATGACCGCCGCCACGAGGAGCAGCACGACGGACAGCGTGCTGATGACGGCCTCGCTCCGCGCCCGGAACGCACCGAGCATCAGCAGCACCAGCGCTCCGACGGCCAGAACGATGTCCGGCAGCACCGGCGTCAGCGACGAGAGTGGCGCGGCGTTCATCGGCTATGCCTCACTTCACCAGCGCGGCAGATTGCGCCGCGCCAACAGCATGGTGGTAATTGTCGAGCAGCGCCGTAACCGAAGCCGCCGACACGTCGAGGACGGGCTTGGGGTAGAAGCCAAGCCACAGCGTCAGAACGATCAGCGGCGCGAATACCACGATCTCGCGCCAGCCCATGTCGCTGATGACGGCAAGGCTCGGCTTTTCCAGCCGGCCAAACACGATCTTGCGATAAAGCCAGAGCGCGTAGCAGGCGGACAGGATGATGCCCAGCGTCGCCAACGTGGCGGCGACGACGTTGGTTCGGAACGTGCCGAGCAGGGAAAGGAACTCGCCGATGAATCCCGAGGTGCCGGGCAAGCCGACGTTGGCGAGCGTGAACAGCAGGAACACCACCGCATAGACCGGCATGCGGTTGACCAGCCCGCCATAAGTGGAAATCTCGCGGCTGTGCATGCGGTCGTAGACCACGCCGACGCAAAGGAACAGTGCCGCCGAGACCACGCCATGCGACACCATCTGGAACACTCCGCCCGCGACGCCCTGCGATGTCGCGGCGAAGATGCCGAGCGTCACAAAGCCCATGTGCGCGACCGATGAATAGGCGATCAGCTTCTTCATGTCGTCCTGCACCATCGCCACCAGCGAGGTGTAGACGATCGCGATCACAGACAGCGTGAAAATGAACGGCGTGAAGTCCTGCGACGCCAGCGGGAACATCGGCAGCGAGAACCGCAGGAACCCGTAACCGCCGAGCTTCAACAGGATCGCCGCCAGCACGACAGAGCCCGCCGTCGGCGCCTCGACGTGAGCGTCCGGCAGCCAAGTGTGCACCGGCCACATCGGCAGCTTCACGGCAAACGACGCAAAGAAGGCGATCCAAAGCCAGGGCTGCATTTCGCGTGGGAACGAATGATGCAGCAGCGTGGCGATGTCGGTGGTGCCGGACTCCCAGTACATCGCCATGATAGCGAGCAACATCAGCACCGATCCAAGCAGCGTGTAGAGGAAGAACTTGAAGGTGGCATAGACCCGGCGCGGCCCGCCCCAGATACCGATGATGAGAAACATCGGGATCAGGCCGCCCTCGAAGAACAGATAGAACACCACCAGGTCGAGCGCGCAGAACGTGCCAACCATCAGCGTTTCCAGCACCAGGAACGCGATCATGTACTCCCGCACCATCATGCGGACCGAGCGCCAGCTCGCGCCGATGCAAATCGGCATGATCGCGGTGGTGAGGATGACGAGTGGCAGCGAAATGCCGTCGACACCCAGATGGTACGTGCCAAAGCCACCCAACCAGGCGTGTTTTTCCACGAACTGGAATTCGGACAAACCCGAATCGAAATTCCAGACGAGTTGCAGCGACACCGCAAAGGTAATGAGCGTCGTCCAAAGCGCGACCCAACGCGCATTGCGGGCGCCCGCCTCGTCGTTTCGCAACAGCGCGATGAACAGCGCGCCGGCGATCGGCAGGAATATGGTGACGGAAAGGATGGGCCAGCTCGCCATCAGTGCGCTCCGCCCGAGAACATGAACCAGGTGATGAAAGCCGCCGCGCCGATCAGCATGGCGAAGGCGTAGTGGTAAAGATAGCCGCTTTGCAAGCGCATCGCGCTTCGGGTCACGTCGAGCACGCGCGCCGTCACGCCGTCAGGTCCGAAGCCGTCGATCACCCGGCCATCGCCGCCCTTCCAAAGCAACCGTCCGAGCCAAAGCGCCGGCCGGACGAAAATCAGATCGTACAGCTCGTCGAAATACCACTTGTTGAGCAGAAAACGGTACAGCGCCTGATGCTGTCGCGCGAGCCGCGGCGCGATCTCAGGATGCAGAAGGTACATGTAGGCCGCCACGCCCCAGCCGAGAGCCAGCATCACGGTCGGCAGCCACGTGACGATAAACGGCGTCTGGCTGTGCATCGTTTCCAGGATATCGCCTTGCTTGATCGACTCGCGGAAGAACGCTTCCACGTGGTGGCCGGCAAAGAATTCCTTGAATGCAAAGCCCGCCGCGAGCGAACCGATCGCCAGCACGCCAAGTGGAATCAGGACCACCAGGGGGCTTTCGTGCGCAGCCTCGTAGTGATGCTGGTCGTGCGGCGTGCCGTGGAAGGTCTTGTAGATCAGCCGCCAGGAGTAGAACGCGGTCAGCGCCGCGGCAATCACGGTCATCGCGAACGCATAGATCGCGAACGGATTCTTGCCGGAGAACGCCGCCTCGATGATGGCGTCCTTGGAGAAATAGCCGGCGGTGAGCGGAAAGCCCGTCAGTGCCAGGGTGCCGATCACCATGCACCAGTAGGTGAACGGGATCTTGTTCTTCAGCCCGCCCATGTTGCGGATGTCCTGCTCGTGATGCATCGCCATGATGACCGAGCCGGAGCCGAGGAACAAAAGTGCCTTGAAAAAGGCGTGGGTGAACAGGTGGAACATGCCGACCGAATAGGCGCCCACGCCCATCGCGACGAACATGTAGCCGAGCTGCGAGCAGGTCGAATAGGCGACGATTCGCTTGATATCGTTTTGGACGAGGCCAATTGTCGCCGCGAAGAACGCGGTGGTGCCGCCGATCAGCGTCACGAACGCGGCCGCGTTTGGAGCAAGCTCGAACAGCGGCGAGAGCCGCGCCACCATGAACACGCCGGCCGTCACCATCGTTGCCGCGTGGATGAGCGCGGACACCGGCGTTGGGCCTTCCATCGCATCGGGCAGCCAGGTGTGCAGCAGGAACTGCGCCGACTTGCCCATCGCGCCCATGAACAGCAGCAGACAGGTCAGCGTCAGCGCATCGGCGTGCCAGCCGAAGAAATTGATGGTCTTGCCGGTAAGCGAAGGCGCCGCCGCGAAGATGGTGTCGAGGTCGATCGACGACGTCATCATGAACACGGCGAAAATTCCAAGCGCGAAGCCGAAATCGCCCACGCGGTTGACGACGAACGCCTTGATCGCGGCCGCGTTGGCCGACGGCTTCTGATACCAGAACCCGATCAGCAGGTAGCTCGCGAGACCGACGCCTTCCCAACCGAAGAACAGTTGGACCAGATTGTCGGAGGTCACCAGCATCAGCATGGCGAAGGTGAACAGCGACAGGTAGGCGAAGAAGCGCGGACGATGCGGATCCTCGTCCATGTAGCCGACCGAATAGAGGTGTACCAGCGACGACACGGTGGTGACCACCACCAGCATCACCGCCGTCAGCGTATCGACGCGCAGCGACCACGCGATCTGCAGGTCGCCGGAATTGATCCACGGCAGCACATGGATCAGCACGTCCTGCTTGAAGAAGCCGACATTGACGAAGGTGATCCACGACAGCGCAGCGGAGACGAACAACAGCGCCGTGGTGATGAACTCGGCAGCCGCGGTCCCCGCCGCTGCCGGCTCGGCCGGCGCGTGGTGGTCGTCGTGGCCGTGATCGTCATGGGCGTGGGACGCGTGGGCATGACCGTGATCGCCGTGGCCGTCATGGCCATGCGCGTGTTCGACGGTATCGCCGCTCGGGTTGCGTGCGTGTGCGCCCGCGAGCGCGATCAGGCCCGCGAGAATGGCGCCGAGCAGCGGCAGAAAGACAATCGCCTGGACCATATCTGCCTCAGCCCTTCATCATATTGATGTCTTCGACCGCGATGGAACCGCGGTTGCGGAAGTAAACGACAAGGATCGCAAGACCGATCGCAGCTTCAGCCGCGGCCACCGTCAGCACCAGCAGCGCGAACACCTGCCCGACGATGTCGTTGAGGAACGCCGAGAACGACACCAGGTTGATGTTCACCGCCAGCAGGATCAATTCCACCGACATCAGGATAACGATGATGTTCTTGCGGTTGAGGAAGATACCAAGGATGCCCAGCGTGAACAGGATCGCGCCGACCGCGAGGTAATGGCCGAGACCGATTGTCATTTCACCCACTCCGCCGCGTCGGACTCGCGCAGGCCCTGCCCCGACGGCACCTGACGCACGGCCATCGCCGCCGCCTTGGTGCGGGCGTTCTGCACGCTGATGTTCTGCCGCTTGACGTTCGCCTTATGACGCAAGGTCAGCACGATGGCGCCGATCATCGCCACCAGCAGCACCAGCGCCGCGATCTGGAAGTAATGAATGTAGGTCGTATACAGCACCAGCCCGATCGCCTCGGTGTTGCTGACATTGCCGGGAATCGGCGCCGTGATGCTCTTCGCCACCGTCGGGTTGATCACCCAACCGCCGGCAACCAGCAGCAGTTCCGCAAGGAAGATCGCGCCGATCAGAAGGCCGACCGGCAGATATTCCAGAAAGCCTTCGCGCAGCGCGGCGAAATCGACATCCAGCATCATGATGACGAACAGGAACAGCACCGCCACCGCGCCGACGTAGACGACGACGAGGATCATCGCGAGGAATTCGGCACCGAGCAGGATGAACAGCCCCGACGCGTTGACGAAAGCGAGGATCAGGAACAGCACCGAATGCACGGGATTGCGCGAGGCAATCACCATCACCGCCGAGCCGACCAGCACGGCGGAGAACAGATAAAAGAACAGCGCGGGAAAGATCATGCCCTCACCTCACCGGTACGGCGCGTCGAGCGCGATGTTCTTCGCGATCTCGCGCTCCCAGCGGTCGCCGTTGGCGAGCAGCTTGGCCTTGTCATAGTAAAGCTCCTCGCGCGTCTCGGCGGCGAA
>JAFKKQ010000305.1 GCA_017304505.1 Hyphomicrobiales bacterium
GCAGCAAGTCAGTCTGGTGTATAGCTATGGCACCATCGGGATCGAGGCGGTGGCTGCGGCGGCTCGCTATACGGAGAGGCCCAAGGCCGCTGCTCCGGTGGCTCCGCGGATCGATCCGCGCTTCCTTGAGACGGCGGTCTGATCGCGCCCCGCGCTCATTGGAGACCGCGACGATTACGGGACGGCCGCACGGTGGTGCGGCCGTCGCCGTTTCCGGCGGCTGCCATCGGACTGTCACACATCGCTCGAGTCCACACGTCAGTGCAGCGAGCAGCCATTTTTTGTTGCGGGATCACAATGATCAGGTCATGAGTGGAGCGATCGGGCGTGGCCGGGGGGCGCGCGTCCACAGCAGCCCCGGCGCGGGCAAACTCTGGGTCGCCCATGCTGGCGGTTTACGTCCCGAACGGTCATTCGCTCGAACGTCGCGTCATGGTGTCGGGCGAAGACGTGCCCGATAACGCAGTCTGGCTTGATCTCGTCAATCCGGCCCCAGGCGAGGACAAGGTGGTTGAGCGCGTGCTCGGCGTCGGCGTTCCGACGCGCGAGGAGATGCAGGAGATTGAGGTTTCGAGCCGGCTCTATGTCGAGCAGCACGCGCGGTTCATGACCGCCACCTTGATGTGCAACTCCGATACCGCGGTGCCCAAGACCACGGCGGTGACCTTCATCCTATCCGGGCACCGGCTGGTGACGGTGCGCTATGACGAGCCGCGGCCGTTCATGCTCGTCGGCAACAAGCTTGCGCGCAATTGCTCGCCGCACGTCACCGGGGAAAACGTCCTGCTCGATCTGCTCGACGCCGTAATTGATCGTTCTGCCGACATTCTCGAGCGCATCGGCATGGAGGTCGACCAGGTATCCCACGACATTTTCGAGCCGAACGGCAAGGCCGCCGAGCAGCCGCTGTCCTATAAAGACATCCTGCGGGCCATCGGCAGCAAGGGCGACCTGACTTCGAAGGTGCGCGAAAGCCTGGTGTCGATCGGTCGCCTCCTGCTGTTCCTGGCCAACGAGGCCGAGGGCATGCGCTGGCATAAGGACGTGCGTCTGCAGTTGCAGGCGATGCAGCGCGACGTGCTCTCGCTGTCGGACCACGCCAGCTATCTCACCAACAAGATCACCTTCCTGCTCGATGCCATGCTCGGCGTGGTCACCATCGAGCAGAACAATATCATCAAGATCTTCTCGATCGCCGCCGTGGCGCTGATGCCGCCAACACTCATCGCCTCGATTTATGGCATGAACTTCAAGCACATTCCCGAGTTGGAATGGACATTCGGCTATCCTTATGCGTTGGTGCTGATGGTCTGCTCGGCAATCCTGCCGTTCGTGATCTTCAAGTGGAAGAAGTGGCTGTAACGGCTATCTGGCGGCCGTGATTGTTGAAACCGGGCGGGAGTGAAATGTCGAAACAAGCGATGCGCGAGGAAGCCGAGCGCCTGATCAAAGAGGCGATGGAACGCAAGGCCGTCACCGTGAAGCACGGCGATACCCGTATCGAGGCGACGTGCGGGAAGTGCGGCGCTAAAAACCGGGTTTCCGCGGCCCCCGGGCAAATCCGCGTGCCGTTCACCTGCAAGGACTGCGGCCACAAGCAAGTGACGCTGTAGCGGATTCAATCAAGCCAACGCCGCGGTTGGCGGTAGCAGGCCGGTGACACGGCGAATTGCGCGCTCGCCACCGGCCGACTCCAATGATGGCGTAGTCCCGGATCAAATCCGGAGCCTGGTCATTCAGGCTTGATGTTTCCTTCCTTGATGACCTTCTGCCACTGGACGGCATCCTTCTTGATGATGTTGCCGAATTCGACGGATGTGCTTCCCACGGGAATGAAACCGCGGTCTTCCATTGCCTTATGCACTTTTGGATCGGCCAGGACGGCGGCTACGTCCTTTTGCACCTGCTCGACAATGTTTGTGGGCGTGCCGGCAGGGGCAAACAGCCCGAACCACGAGCCGGTGTCCACGTTGGCGAGCTGACCGTCCGTTGCCTCTTTGATGGTCGGCACGTTGGGCAATTGCGACGATCGCTGATCCGTGGCGACGGCGAGCGCGCGGAGCTTGTCGGCGGCCAGTAGCTGAACGAAATTCGATACGCCGTTGAACGTGGCATGGATGTCGCCAGCCAGCATGCCGGCGACCGTTTCGTTCGATCCCCTATAGGGAACGTGTACCAACTCGATGCCTGCGCTCTGAGCCATCAATTCCATGATCAGCCGTTGAATGCTGCCCGCACCGGATGAGCCGAATAGGATGGTTTTCGGCTTGGCCTTCGCCAGTGCAATGAATTCTCTCAGGTTGTGAGCAGGCACGCTCTTTGTCACCACCAGAAGCATCGGGTTCTTTGCCACGAGCGTGATGGGGACGAGCTTGTCCACGGAATAGGGCACCTTCATCATCGAGGGATTGATAGTGATGCTTTGGTCGCCGGCGAAAAACAGCGTGTAGCCATCGGCAGGGCTGTTGATTGCGGCGACCGTGCCGACGACGGTGTTACCGCCAACGCGGTTTTCCACGACTGTCGTCTGACCCCAGCGTGCGGCCAGGGCATTGGCCAGCAGGCGCAGAAGGGTGTCGGCGCCGCCGCCTGCCGAGAACGGGATGATGAAGCGGACGGTGCGCTGTGGGAATTCGGCGGCATGTGCTGACGCGAAATTGGCCGACGCAAACGGAATGGTCAGCAGCCCGGCGATCACGGCGCATCGAAATATAGCGGCACGCAAGCGGGTCTTGTTGGTTGGCGCCTTCGGCATTGCTTCTCCTTCAGTTTTCAGTTCCGAGACCGGGTCTGTCTAATGCGTTGTGATCCATTCGTCATCCCTATGATGACGCATGAGTGAACGGCCTCATCCCGATCGAAATGCGTTTTCAAGCGTTGGTCGAGCGGGACTGGATATGAGCGGACACAGAGGTGCGTCCGGTTGGTTTCAATCCGAACCAGATGCGGCGAATTGCCATGCTCAAATTGCCGCAGAGGCCATTGAGTGCTTTCCGGGCGCCGTTGCGGTCCGCTAGCATAAGCGCGGTCGCGTGGTGATGGAGGTTGAGTTTCAGGGCGGCGGCATATCTCATGAGGGTGCTATGGAAAGCAAATCCGTACTGGCCTGCGTCGTACTGCTGCTCCCTGTGCTTGCCGGCACGCCTGCGGCGGCGCAAGCCTTGGACAAGGTCACGGCCGTCATCCCGCAAAACAGCGTGTTCGTGTTGAACTGGCAGGGCGCGAAGGATGCCGGGATTTTCAAGAAGCACGGCATTGATCTGACCGTCGATGTGCGGCCGTTCGCGGGCTTCCTCGCCGGCCTGCCCTCCAAGCAAACCCTGGCGGCGACCTATCCGGGCCTCGAAGCGATCGACAAAATAAATCACGGCCTGGACTGGGCGGTGATCGGCGGCGGCCTCACCGTGGTTCAGGAGGTAATCGTCCGCAAGGACTCGCCGATCAAGACCCTTGCCGACCTGCGCGGCAAGCGGCTCGGTGTCTGGTCCACCGGTGCCGGCGGTTTCAAGGCGGCGCGCGTGGCCATCATGGATGCTGCGGGGATCGACATCACCAAGGACACCAAGCTGGTGCAACTCGCTCCGCCGGCCTTGTTCAAGCTGCTGGAAAACGGCCAGGTCGACGCCATGTTTAACATCAGCTCCTTTACGGTTGAGGCGGCTTCGCACCCGGACAAGTTCCGCGCGGTCTTCGCGCCGAACGATTATTGGAAGAAGAAGACCGGCTATCCGATCGCGTGGGCGGCGCCGCTCGTCGCCTGGAAAAGCTGGGTCAATGAGAATCGCGCCAGGGCCGAGCATTACGCGGAAGCCGTCGAGGAATCCTTCCGGTGGTTGCGCAAGCCGGAGAATTTCGAAGCCGCCGTCAAGAAATACGGCACGCTCGCCAGCGTGAGCAAGCCCGGGCAAATCGCCGTTTATAAAAAGTGGCTTGGAGAGAAGCGCTTTTTCCTCGCCCATTGGGATCAGAAGGTTGTCGATTCCCAATGGCAGTTCCTCGACACGGCCAAGCGTTACAACATGCTGTCTACCGTGCCGGACAAAGCCAAGCACGCGATGATCCTGGAAAAGCCGGTGACGCAAAACTAAGCCGGGGAACCCGTGAAAGCCGCCGCAAGCCGAATGCTGCCGGGCGTGGCGACCCTTGCGTTCGGTCTCCTTGTCTGGGAAGGCGTTTCGCTGTTTTTCCTGCCGATCTTTTTTCCGGGGCCGGCGGTGTTGCTCGAACGCATGGTTGCGATCTACGGCGATCCGGCTTCCTATGACGTTTTCGGGCAGACGCTGCTCCGGATTTTGGAAGGCTTCGCCATCTCGATGATCGCCGGCACCGCGTTCGGCCTGCTGATGGGGCTGAAACACGACGTCGAGATTTTCTTCGATAGCTGGATCATGGTTCTCCTGACGGTGCCGGCAGTGTGCTGGGCGTTCCTGTCTGTCCTGTGGTTCGGTCTGTCGGATATCGCGCCCGTCCTCACCATCGTTCTGATCGTCTTTCCGTTCGTGGTGATGAACATTTGGGAGGGCACCAAGGCGATCGAAAAAGATCTGCTTGAGATGGGAAGCGTTTACAAAGCCGACCGGCTTCTGGTGCTGCGCAAGGTGCTCATTCCCCAGTTGATGCCTTACATCCTGTCGTCGCTGCGGATCGCTCTGTCGCTGTCGTGGAAGATCGCGCTGGTGGCCGAGGCGTTCGGAGCCGGCAGCGGTGTCGGCCAGCAACTCTTCATCTGGTTCCAGGATACGCGGGTCGACATGATGCTCGCCTGGGGCGTGAGCTTCATGGTGGTGATGGTCCTGATCGACCTGCTGGTGTTCCGGTTGTGGGCTGGCCGCGCCTTCGCCTGGAGGCGGCAGGTCGCAACATGAACGGCAAACGCAAAAGCAGGCGCGCCGAATCGAGAGCGTTGAAATGGCAAGAGCGTTGAAATGGCATATGTCATGTTGAAATCGGCGGCGGGTTCGGGCGCGGAGGTTCAACCGGCCATCGCCGTCACGGACCTAACCAAGCGCTTCCTGGGGCCGGGCGGCGCGGAGGCGTTCACGGTTCTGGATCGTGTCAGTCTTCGTGTCGGTGAAGGCAAGTTCGTCAGCATCGTCGGCCCGTCGGGTTGCGGAAAGTCGACGCTGCTGAACATCATTGCCGGCATCGAATCTTATGACAACGGCTCGGTCACGGTCGCCGCGCGCGCGGGCGCAGCCGCGCGGCCGCGCATTGGTTATGTTTTTCAGAGCCCGCGCCTGCTGAACTGGCTCACCATCGCCGACAACATTCATTTCGTTCTCGAAGCGCAGAACGTTCCGAAGGCGCAGTGGCCGGAGCGGGTCGCCAGGCACCTGAAGATGGTGGGACTGGCGGGGCAGGAGCGGAATTATCCGTTGAATCTCTCCGGTGGGATGCAGCAGCGGGTGGCCATCGCTCGCGCGCTGGCGATCGAGCCGGACATTCTGCTCATGGATGAGCCTTTCAGCCATCTCGACGCGATTACCGCCAGGAGGATGCGCTTCGACTTGATGGAAATCCTGGCCCGGTCGAAACCGACGATTCTGTTCGTGACCCACGATCTGACGGAAGCGGTTTTCCTGTCGGATCGCATTTACATGATGCGGACTCATCCCGCCCGGGT
>JAFKKQ010000306.1 GCA_017304505.1 Hyphomicrobiales bacterium
CTCGAAGTCGAGGATGTTGCCCGACCGCTTCAACCGCTCGGAGTGCTCGGTGCCCTTGAAAATCGTGCCGCCGTAAGCACGTTCGCCCTCGAACACGGCGCTGGCGTAGTGCAGGGCGTGAGTCAGCACGCTGATCTTCGCATCCGAAGTGGGCAGCAGCTTGCCATCAAACCAGATCAGGTCGGGGCGTTGGTCGAAAGGCACCGCCATAACGTTCCTCCAAGGCTGGCGGGTCGTATTCCCGCCCGATTTCACGGCTCTGTGCCGCTTTTGCGTCGCGGCCCAACTGTCGATATGTTGCGGCCCGAACCATCAGAGCGCGCTTCCTGGGTCGGTTCAATGCTGACCGTCGGCGCCGAGCCGCCCGGTACGATCGTTTCGCATAACCGTGGCTTTGGGTAACAATAAAACTGAAATATGTCAACATGGCTGACATAAATATTTCCAGCCTGTCAAAACGCGCGATGCCGACGCAGACGAGCGGCAGCGCCCCTGCGGGCGAGCCGATCTGGGACATCATCGAGCTTCTGTTTTTCGCCTATCGCGATTTCGTCAGCGACCCGGACGACGTGCTGGCCAAGTTCAACTTCGGCCGGGCGCACCATCGCGTGCTGCATTTCGTCAACCGCAATCCGGGCATGAAGGTCGCCGACCTGCTCGACGTGCTCAAGATTACCAAGCAGTCGCTCGGCCGCGTGCTCAAGCAACTGGTGGACGACGGCTACGTCGAGCAGAAGGAGGGCGAGAACGATCGCCGCCAGCGGTTGCTTTACGTCACGGCCAAGGGCGAAACCCTGGCGATGAAGCTTGCCGGGCTGCAAAGCGAGCGCATCGGGCGGGCGCTGGCCGAAATCGGGCCGCATGCCCACGACGCCGCGCGGCGCTTCCTCGTCGCGATGATCGACGCGGAAAGCCGCGATGGCGTGCAAAAGCTGATCGCGCGCGCCGACCGCGCGCGGCGGCCACGACCCTGAGGCGAGGCGGGGAAAGCGATGGCCCCGATTCCCGTTCCCGTTCCACCGGCCGATGATGCGCCGCATTTGCTCGTTGTCGACGACGACCGCCGCATCCGCGATCTGTTGTCGCGGTTCCTTTCGACCGAAGGCTATCGCATCAGCACCGCCGACAGCGCGCAAACGGCACGCGCCAAGCTTGCCAGTCTGAGCTTCGATCTTCTGATCCTCGATGTGATGATGCCGGGAGAAACCGGGTTTGAGTTTGCGCGTGACATCCGCAAAACCTCCGGCGTGCCGATCCTGATGTTGACAGCGCGCGACGCCGCGGAAAGCCGCATCACCGGACTGGAGATCGGTGCCGACGATTACCTCTCCAAGCCGTTCGAGCCGCGCGAGTTGTCGCTGCGGATTGCCAATATCCTCAAGCGCGCCAAGCCTGCCGCTTCGCCGCCGGTCGAGAACTTGCGGTTCGGGCAGTTCGTGTTTCACATCGGCCGGGCCGAGTTGCGCAAGGGCGACGAGGTGGTCCGTCTGACCGACCGCGAGCGCGAGATGCTGAGCGTGCTGGCCGCGACGCCCGGCGAAACCGTGCCGCGCCTGGCGCTTGCCGGCAACGGCGGCTCGGCCAACGAGCGCGCCGTCGACGTGCAGGTCAACCGGCTTCGCCGCAAGATCGAGCACGATCCCGCCAATCCGTTGATCGTGCAGACAGTGCGCGGCATCGGCTATCGGCTGGTGGTGACGCCATGACCAGCCTGGACGTCGGCATCGCCCGTCTGCGTTCGGCGGCGATCCGCGTGTCCGACCGCTGGAGCCGCTTCAACGTGTGGTTCCGGGGGATGATGCCGAAAGGGCTTTATGCCCGCGCGCTACTCATCATCATCGCGCCGATGGTGATCTTGCAGTCGGTCGTCGCCTTCGTGTTCATGGAGCGGCCCCATGGAGATATACAAGAATTATCCGCAGGAGCCCGACAACACGCGGCTGAAGAAGATCGCACAGAGCCGCCTGGGCCTCACCGTGGATTTCCTGCCGATCTCCGAGATGCCGCCGCCGGGGCCCAAGCCATTTTTCTCGCTGCTCGACCAATCGTTGTCTGTCGAATTGCGCAAGCAGATCGGGCGGCCGTTCTGGATCGACACGGTCGGTCGCTCGGCGCTGGTCGAGATCCGCATCCAGCTCGACGACAAGGTGATGCGCGTCTTTGCGCGCCGCAGCGCGGCTTATGCCTCGAATTCCGAGGCGTTCCTGATGTGGATGGTGGGCACCTCGCTGGTGCTGCTCACTGTCGCCATCTTGTTCCTGCGCAACCAGATCCGACCGATCCTGCGGCTCGCCGACGCCGCCGAAAGCTTCGGCAAGGGCCGCGAGGCGCCGGACTTCCGTCCGCGCGGCGCGCGCGAGGTGCGGCGCGCGGCGCAAGCCTTCATCGAGATGAAGCAGCGCATCGAGCGCTCGATCGAGCAGCGCACCGCGATGCTCGCCGGCGTGTCGCACGACCTGCGCACGGTGCTGACGCGTTTCAAGCTGGAGCTGGCGCTGCTCGGCGACGCGCCGGAGCTTGAAGCACTGAAGAAAGACGTGGACGAGATGACCCGGATGCTCGAGGCTTATCTCGCCTTCGCGCGCGGGGATACCGGCGAGCAATCGGCGCCGACCGACATGGCCGACTTCCTCGACGAATTGAAAATCGACGCCGAACGCAACGGCCACCGCTCGAACGTCACCTTCCACGGCTATCCGATCGTCACGGTGAAGCCCGCCGCGTTCAAACGCTGCCTTGGCAATCTGGTGTCGAACGCCGCGCGCTTTGCCGACACCATTTCGATCACCGGGCACCGCGACCATCGCTGGCTGACGGTGACGGTGGACGATGACGGACCGGGCATTCCGGCGACGATGCGCGAGGAGGTGTTCAAGCCGTTCCTGCGCCTTGACGACGCCCGCAACCAGGATCAGGGCGGCACGGGGCTTGGCCTTGCCATCGCCCGCGACATCGCCCGCTCGCACGGCGGGGACATTACGCTCGGCGACAGTCCGCTTGGCGGGCTGCGGGCGCGCGTGCGCGTGCCGGTTTAGGGTCTATTCGCCCGGCGCTGAAGCAACCGCCGTTCGGGGCCGTTCCTGCCGGTTACATCGCAACGCGGTGATCGCGCTCGCGGCCACGCCGTCGGACACCGCGCAGCCGTTGCCGGAAGGCGCAGGCGGCTTCCGGAATCCGGCACAGTTCGTCAAGCAATCCGGCATAACGCTGGCCACGCGCCAGTTGATTGTCGAGCGCGGCGAGCGTGTGGGTCTGATCGTCATCGTCATCGACCCAGGTGCGCAGCACATTGGCGTAAAGCAGCGCCAGACCCTGCGCGCGCACCATGCCTTTCGGTCCCGATGCGTCGATGCCGGCAGCCGTCAGCATCCATTGCTGCGAGCGCACCGTCATGGCGTTGAGCGCCAGCGCCAGCGGCGGATCGCGCCGCGCCGAACGCAGCAGCGAGTGGACCGCTTCCCGGTGTGGTGCCAGCAACTCCAGCCGGCGCATGAGCACGTCGAACAGCCGTTCGCGCGCATCTTCTTCTTCCATTTCGGGGTCGATCTCGGCCAGCACCTGGCGATCGATCTCCTTCACATGCGCAGCAAGCACCGCAAGCGGCGACGAGAACTCGCCACGCAGATCGGCCAGGGTGACGCCGGCGCGGTCGGCGAGGGCGGCAAGCCCGATGCGCTCGCTCGGCTGCTCGGCGAGAAGCGCCCTGAGGGCTCCGATGATGCGCGCGCGCGGCGAGCCGTCACTGGGCGGGGCGGGCCGGGAGGTGGAGCGGCGGGCTTTGGAACGGGCTGCTTTGCGGGCCATGACGCGCCTCCTGACGATGGGGTCTTCCACCAGAACCTAGTGTGGCGGCGCAGCCATTCCAAGACATGGAATAAGATCGGGAACGAGACATGGAACGAAACCTGAAACGATCATGGAAATCGACACGGCTGTGCGTTTCGAAGGGGCGCGTCAGCCGGCCAGTTCTTTCCCGCGTCGCGTGGCCGCGGCGACGGCTTTGGTCATGACCGGCCCGACGCCGTCCTGGCCCATCAGAACCTCCAGGGCGGCGGCGGTGGTGCCGCCGGGGGAGGTGACGTTCTGGCGCAGGATCGCGGCCGGCGCATCCGAGCGATGCAGCAACTCACCCGACCCAGCGACTGTTTCGCGCGCCAGCCGCTCGGCCAGCGCCGCCGGCAGGCCCGCCGCGATCCCGGCCTGGGCCATCGCCTCCGCCAGCAGGAAGACATAGGCCGGGCCGGAGCCGGATACGGCGGTGACCGCGTCCATCAGCGCCTCGTCCTTGACCCATTCGACCGCGCCGGTCGCGGCCAGGAGGCTGTGCGCAAGCTTGCGCGCTGCGGCCGCCACGCGGCGATTGCCGACAGCGACGGTGATGCCGCGGCCGATAGCCGCCGGCGTGTTTGGCATCGCCCGCACGATGGCCGTCTTGGCGAGATGGCTTTCGAGGAAGCCGAGTGTGCGCCCGGCCATGATGGACACCACGACGGTGTTGGGGCCGGCGAGCGATGCAAGCGCAGGCAGCGCCTCGGGCGCGGTCTGCGGCTTCACCGCGAGCACCATCGCGGCCACCTTGCCGACCGGCTTCTTCGGATTGATGCGCACGCCGCGCCGCGCCAGAGCCTTGATTGCATTCGACGGCTTGGGTTCGATCACCACGATCTTTTTCGGCGACAGCTTGCGGCCGAGCCAGCCGTCGAGCAGGGCGCCGCCCATCTTGCCGGCGCCGACCAGCACGACCGTGCCCGGGATGGAGGCGAGGGAGCTCATGCGTGCGGCGGATTTGGCCATGATGTTCTCGATTGTCACCGCCACGAAGGCGGACGCTCCCATCAACGCAGATGTCGCCGATGACCGGCAACCGTTACTGGATGCCTCGCTTTCGCGGTGCCTGACAAGCCGAATTGTTGAACGGGCGGCTTAGGCCTCGCCGGAGGTCTCGAACAGCGCCGCGTCAAGCGCCTCGCGCGCGGGCCGTCCGGCCCAGACCACGAACTGGAAGGCCGGGAAATAGCCCTCGCAGCCATCGAGTGCGCTCGAAAGCAGCGCCTGGCATTGCTGGCCGGTCGCCTCGACCCCGCCGGCCAGCACCAGCGCGTGGCGGAACATCACCAGGCCGTCCTGATTCCACAGGTCGAAATGACCGATCCACAGTTGCTCGTTCACCATCGCAATGAGCTGCTGCACCTCGCGGCGGCGGCGCTCGGGCACCTTGAGGTCGAACGCGCAGGCCAGATGCAGCGCCTCGATGTCATGCATCCATGTGAACGACACCTGGTAGTCGCTCCACTTGCCGCGCACGAGCATAGTGATCTCGTCTTCGCCGGCGCGCTCGAACGACCAATCGTTGATCGCGGCGATGCGTTCGACCACGTCGAGCGGATTCGTCCGCGGGGACTCCGAAAGCGCGAGCTGCGGCATGCCGTCTCCGAATACAAGGCTTGAAAGCGGTTGGTCCAAACGCCAATCACGCGCACAAATACACAACACGGTCCGCCACGCTTCGGCGTGACGCCGTTACAACGACACCGTTACTGTGTGACGCAGAGCCCCTAAGGCAACCGATTGGCTCGACCGAACCGAATCACTTGCTGAATCGAATATACGCAGATGGACTCAGCCCGCAAACGCTCACCGCCTCCGGCGAAGCCGTTGAAGATTCGTTCGATTCCGGCGATGGCGTGGGAACCACGATTCATCGTGCATTCTGCGGGGGTTGGGCCCCGCCAATCGGACTGTGGATATTGCTCAGTCGAACAGGCTGGAGACGGATTCTTCGGCGGCGGTGCGGCCGATGGCCTCGCCGATCAGTGTTGCGATCGACAGCACGCGGATGTTGCGCGCCACCCGCACCGCCTCGGTCGGCTGAATTGAATCGGTGATCACAAGCTCCTTGAGCTTGGATGCGGTGACGCGCGCCACCGCACCGCCCGAGAGCACACCATGAGTGATGTAGGCGGTAACCGACGTCGCACCCTGCTTGAGCAGCGCCTCGGCGGCATTCACCAGCGTGCCGCCGGAGTCGACGATGTCGTCGACCAGGATGCAGGCGCGGCCGGTGACTTCGCCGATCACATTCATGACCTCGGACTCGCCCGCCCGCTCGCGCCGCTTGTCGATGATGGCGAGTGGCGCGTTGATGCGCTTGGCCAGCCCGCGGGCGCGCACCACGCCGCCGACGTCGGGCGAGACGACCATGACGTTGTCGAGCTTGTAGCGTTCCTTGATGTCACGGACCATCACCGGCGACGCGAACAGGTTGTCGGTCGGAATGTCGAAGAACCCCTGGATCTGGCCGGCATGCAGGTCGAGGGTCATCACCCGGTCGGCGCCGGCGCGGGTGATCAGGTTGGCGACCAGCTTGGCCGAGATCGGCGTGCGCGGACCGGGTTTGCGGTCCTGGCGGGCATAGCCGAAATAGGGCACCACCGCGGTGATGCGCCGGGCCGACGAGCGGCGCAGCGCGTCGATGATGATGAGCAACTCCATCAGGTGGTCGTTGGCCGGATACGACGTCGACTGGACCACGAAAACGTCGGTGCCGCGGACATTTTCCTGGATTTCGACGAAGACCTCCATGTCGGCGAAGCGGCGCACCACCGCCTGCGCCAGCGGGGTGGCGAGGTAGGAGGCGATGGCTTCGGCGAGCTTGGGGTTGGAGTTGCCGGCGACGAGCTTGATCGCTCCATTGTTCGCCGCCATGGCAGCCTCCTTAGGTCCGCACACGGACACTGACGGGCGTGGTGATACCAAGGCCGTGCGCGCTCGCGCAATATGGCCGTTCCGTTGTCCCGAAATTTTCCGCCATCGGGGGCTTAGTGCCTCGCCTCAAGCGCCGCGGACCGCGTCATAGCGGTGGCTGGGATGGCGCCAGACGGGACGGCGGTGGGCGCGGCAGCCGGCCGCTCCCCGCCCTTGATCACGCGGAAGATCCCGGCGGCTTCGGGAGAATCGTCGCGCAGCGACACCAATATCGGCTGCACCGGTTCGGTCGCGGCCGGCGCCGGTGGTGGGTCGCCCGCGCCGCCGAGGAAGGCCGCGAGCCGCCCCATGCCGTCACGGGCCATGCGGTGGAGCACCTGGTCGTCGGCCCCCGACCAGGCGAGCCTGCCGCTGCGGCCCGCCGGCTCCTCGCCGGCAATGCGAAGGGTCCGGTTCTTGTCGGCATCGTAGAGGTCCCAGACCCAGCCGAATGACGTTTTGCCGCCTTCGATCACGGCGGACATATAGCCCCGCACCCGGTACGTCGCCGGGCCCGAGCGCGACACCACGGCGATCTGCCGGGCGCTGGCTTCGTCGTTCAGGGCCGCGACCAGCCGCTCGAACACGTCGGGAGGCGGTCCGTCGATCGTTTCAAAGGCAACGGTGGTGCTCGGCGAAGCCGTTGCATACGACGCAAGCTGCACGCCGGATTGGGAAGCGCAGCCGGAGGCCGCGCCG
>JAFKKQ010000545.1 GCA_017304505.1 Hyphomicrobiales bacterium
TTCGATCATATCGAAGACGGCGGGCGGCCGCTGGCGCAGCTTTTCGACGAGCGGCTGGCGTTCATCCAGGCCGCAGACGAAGCCGGTTTCTATTGCCTGCACCTCGCCGAGCACCACCAGACGCCGCTCAACATGGTGCCGGTGCCGGGGCTGGTGTAGGCGATGGTGTTCGGCTTTTCCTTGGCGAGCGCAAGCATCGACTTGATGTCGTTCGCCGGAAAGCTCGGGTGCGCGAAGATCAAGAGCGGCGACGACGCGATCTCGGTGATCGGCGTGAAGTCCTTGAGCGCGTCGAAGGGCTGCTTCGGATTGAGATAGCCGTTGGTGACGTGGCCCGACACGATCATCATCAGCGTCTGGCCGTCCGGCGGCAGCTTGGCGAGCTGGCCCGCAGCGATGGCACCGTTGGCGCCGGCGCGATTCTCGATCACCACCGGCTGGCCCCAAACCTTCTCCAACTCATGGCCGATGTCGCGCGAGATGATGTCGGTCGATCCGCCGGCGCCGAAGCCGACCAAAATCTTGACCGGCCCGTTAGGCCACTGCTGCGCCGAGGCGCCGTGCCCTATCGTGCACAACAGCGCAGCAGCCGCCAAAACCGACGTAGCCAAGCGTGTCCTCATGGTTTCCTCCGCCGTCCCCGTGGTGCAGTCAGGCCTACCGTTTAGTCGGTTGCGTGCCCGGAGCCAAGCAGGCACATTGGCCGCCCGCGGCGGGCACGCCTTTCCCAACAGGAGCAAGCGTCACGTTATGAAAATCGGGCTGTTCGATCATATCGAAGACGGCGGGCGGCCGCTGGCGCAGCTTTTCGACGAGCGGCTGGCGTTCATCCAGGCCGCAGACGAAGCCGGTTTCTATTGCCTGCACCTCGCCGAGCACCACCAGACGCCGCTCAACATGGTGCCGGTGCCGGGCGCTCAACATGGTGCCGGTGCCGGGCGTGTTCCTTGGCGCGGTGGCGCGTCTGACAAAGCAGATCAAGATGGGGCCGCTGGTCTACCTGTTGCCGCTTGTGTCGCCGCTGCGGATGATCGACGAGATCTGCATGCTCGATCATTTGACTCATGGTCGCGCCGAGATCGGCGTCGGGCGTGGCGTGTCGCCGTTCGAGCTGAAGTATCACAAGGTCGAGCACGACCAGTCGCGCGAGATTTTCATCGACGCCTATCGCTGCATCCAGACCGGGCTTGGGGCCGATGTGCTGACCTACAAGGGGCCGCATTACGAATACGAGAACGTTCCCATTGCGCTGCGTCCCTTGCAGCAGCCGCATCCGCCGTTCTGGTACGGTTCGTCGGGCGCGGAGGGTTCGGCCTGGGCAGGCTCCGAAGGCTTGCACTTCGTCACGCTTGGACCAAACGGTTTTGCCAAGGACAATATCGAGACATTCAAGGCGGCGTTTGCCAAGCGCGGCGGCACGCCGGCGCAGCCCAAGCCGGAATTTCCCGGTGGTGTTGCGATCGGCGTGCAGCGCCACATCTTTGTCGATGAGACGGACGAGAAGGCGCG
>JAFKKQ010000307.1 GCA_017304505.1 Hyphomicrobiales bacterium
CGATTTCGCTCGCGCTTCGATATCCCGAAGCAACTTTCGTCATTGTGGACCCAAACTCAAAGGCTGCCGAAAGGATGCGGCTTAGTGCTGCTCGGAAGCAGCTCGGGAACATTACTGTTGTTCACGCTTCTCTTCTGGGCAAGCTTCCGCTGAACGCAGGTTCGTTCGACGCGGTTATTTGTACGCTTGCGCTCCATGACAGTCCTCCGGAGGAGAAGCTCGGCATTATTAAAGAGATGGGCCGGGTTCTACGGCATGGTGGGACGTTACGAGCAGTCGATTTCGACAAGCCGGAAAATGCTAAAGAACGGCGGATTCTCGAGCTAGCGGCACGCATCTCAGGAGCCGCTGCGGTAACGCCACACTTCGACGGTAGTTGGGTTGATTTTCTAGCGAAAGCTGGCCTCGCAGGCGCGTCACGGATGTCATCTCATTCATTCGAGTCAGGACGGATTTCGATCGTGAAGGCACGAAAGCGCTAATTTATGGGGTGGCCGAGGAACGAGCCGCCGTGTCCAGCCAATATGCCAACGCTGCGCGCCGCAACTCGTCCTGTCTGGGAAAGCAAGCCTGAACGGCGCTGGTTCGGTGGCACGCAAGTTGGTAACGCTTACGAGGCATCTCTTGGAAAAATCCGCTGCTGCAACTGAACCACGTTTTTGGGCTGGCTAGCCGAAATATATATGGTCGGCAGTTCTGAGAGGCTGGGCACCTTCAATGGCGCTGGCAAAAGGGAAGGTGGGCGACGTGTTGGGTCGATGACCTGGTTCGCTTCGTCGGATTGGTTCAAGGCGCAGGAATTGACGGAACTAAATGATTTCGCAAGGGTTTTTGATGCAAAATCTCGTCATTGGCGATTTTGTGAAGGGGCTGGATACTTCCCAAGTCTGCAAATCTCTGCAATAAGAGCATCATGAAACTCCGCAGACTCGCCAGCCGTTTTTTTGCGATCTTCGTGATCGTAGGACTCGTTTGGCACCCGCTGATGACTCAGGCAGTTGCGAAGCAACTGCCTATGAGTTCCGCTCGGATGACCAGCGTATCTGCGATGTCGGTCGATATGGCTTGCTGCCAGTCCGAAAAGCAAAACAATAATGGCTGTAAGGAATGTCCGCTTGCGATGTGCACGCTTATCTTCGCTCAGCCGGAACGTACCTCCGCCGACGGTATTCAGATCTCTTTACGGCCCGGCAGATTATTCATTGCCCCCGATGACTTGATCGCTGATGGGCTCATCGGCGATCCTCCGGATCATCCTCCCCGAACCTGACCTGATCGGCGTCGATACGCTATCTGTTATTTGCTTGGCCTCAATGCCGGGCAGATAAAACCATGCCGCTATTTGCGGCCCGTCAGGACATCGAGGAATTTCGAAAATGAAGCGTTTCAATAACGCGCGCGCCTTTCAGGCCGTGCTCATTAGCCTTGCCATGGCCGGCTCGGTCACACTCGCGCGCGCCGATATCAAGGACTACGAATTCCAACTCGTCGATCAAACCGTCAAGAAGGGCGACGCGATCATCTCCGTACGGTTGGTGCGCAAGCGGGACGGGAAGCCCGTTCCGAACGCCGTGATCTTTGCGACTCGCTTGGACATGGCTCCGGACGGCATGGCAGAGATGGCGACCAAGATCGCGCCGATGCCGGGCACCGAATCTGGCGTCTATCGGTTCAAAGCCGCTGTCACGATGCAGGGCCGGTGGCAACTTTCCATAGGTGCCAAGGTGCAGGGTGAGACCGGCACCGTCGAGAACAAGCTCGTCATCTTGGTGCAGCAATGACCCGCGCCGCCTTTGTCAGCGCCGCCGCAGCCGCATTGATCGTGGCGCTTGGAGGCGGATTCGTCATTGGCCGCATGCCAGTTCGGCTGAGTGAACCATCAGGCATCGCCATCATTGCGCCGGCAGCCGCGCGGACAACCGGCGCGCCGATCTACTACCAGGACCCCGATGGAAAGCCTTCGTATTCGCTGACGCCCAAGAAGACCGAAGACGGTCGGGACTACCATTCCGTTCCGGCAGATGCGGATATCAGTTTTGACGAAGCTGAAGCGTCAGACGCACGGGAGACCAAATCCGCCGAGGCCAAGTCCGAGCGGAAGATCAAATACTACCGCAACCCGATGGGACTTCCGGACACGTCGCCGACGCCAAAGAAGGACTCGATGGGGATGGACTACATCGCTGTCTATGAGGGCGACGACACCGACGATGGCTCGGTCAAGCTGTCGCCCGGCAAGATTCAGCGCACTGGGGTTCAGTCTGAGCCAACTACTCGCCGCGTGATCCGGACATTGATCCGCGCACCCGGCACCATCCAGCTCGACGAGCGCCGCGTCTCGGTTATTTCCATGCGGGCCGAGAGTTGGGTGCAGAAGGTCGCCAACGTGACCACCGGTACGCAGGTCAGCAAAGGCCAGCCGCTGATGGAGATCTACAGCCCGGCGGTCGCCTCCGCGGCTGCCGAGTACATTTCAACGATCAATTCGCCGGCGATCGGGGGCGTTGAGCGATATGGACGCGGCTCGCGGCAGCGGCTGATGAATCTCGACGTTCCGGACAAGGCGATTGTCGCGATGGAGAAGAGCCGCACGGTGCCGATCTCGATCGAATGGTCGGCACCGAGCGACGGCATCGTACTGGAACGCAACGCCATTGAGGGCATGCGGGCGCAGCCGGGCGATGTCCTGTTCCGAGTCGCCGATACCTCGGTTGTATGGGCCATGGTCGATGTAGCGGAACGCGATCTCGGCGTCTTGGCGGTCGGTCAATCGGTTAGGGTGAAAGCCCGAAGCTTTCCCGGCCGTACATTTTCCGGAGCAGTCGGCGTGATCTATCCGCAAGTGAATAAAGAAACCCGCACCGCACGGGTGCGGGTCGAACTGCCCAATCCGGACGGCATTCTGCTTCCCGATATGTACGTCGACGCTGAGATCGACACCGGAAAGCCCGAACCGGTGCTGTCCATTCCGGAGAGCGCGGTTCTCGATACCGGCGCCCGGCAATCGGTGCTCGTCGACAAGGGGCAGGGAAGATTCGAACCGCGCGAGGTGAAGTTGGGCCATCGTGGAGGTGACTATGTCGAAGTCAGTGAGGGGCTCGCTGAAGGTGACCCCGTGGTTGTCTCCGCCAACTTCCTGATCGACGCTGAAAGCAATCTGAAGGCCGCATTGAAGGGCTTCTCGGAAGCGGGAGGCCAGCCATGATCGCCCGACTGATCGCCTGGTCGGCCCGCAATCTGCTGCTGGTGCTATTCGGCGCCGGATTCGCGGCTGCCGCGGGCATTTATGCGCTGGTCCATCTGCCGCTCGACGCGATTCCGGACCTCTCCGATACGCAAGTCATCGTCTACACCGAGTATCCCGGCCAGGCACCGCAGGTGGTCGAGGATCAGGTGACTTATCCGCTCGCGACGGCGATGCTGACTGTGCCGAAGTCCAAAGTGGTCCGTGGCTTCTCGTTCTTCGGCGTGTCGTTCGTCTACGTGATTTTCGAAGACGGCACCGACATCTACTGGGCGCGTTCGCGCGTGCTGGAATTTCTCAACGGCGCGGCGTCACGCTTACCATCGGGCGTGACGCCCACCATCGGGCCGGACGCGACGGGCGTTGGTTGGGTTTACCAATACGCGGTGATGTCGAAGGAATTGAACCTCGCCGATACGCGGGCCATCCAGGATTGGAATCTGAAATTCGCCTTGGCGAAGGCTGAAGGCGTGGCCGAGGTCGCCAGCGTCGGTGGCTTCGTCAAGCAATACAATGTTGTTCTCGATCCGCAGCGGATGCGTGATCTCGGCATCACCATGCAGAAGATGCGCGACGCGATCCGCGCCAGCAATGCCGACGTCGGCGGCCGCACCGTCGAGTTGTCGGAGTTCGAATATGTCATCCGCGGCAAGGGCTATCTGAAAGACATCAACGACCTTGGCAACATCGTCCTGAAGACGAACAATGGCACGCCGGTGCTGCTCAAGGACGTCGCCCGCGTTGAACTTGGTCCAGACGAACGCCGCGGCATCACCGAACTGAACGGCGAGGGAGAGGTCACGAGCGGCATCGTCCTGCAGCGCTTCGGCGTCAACGCCCTCGACGTCATCAACAACGTCAAGAAGCGCTTTCAGGAGATCGCCAGCAGCCTGCCGAAATCGGTCGAGATCGTCCCGGTCTACGATCGATCCACCTTGATCAACAGAGCCATCGATACCCTCAAGCACACGTTGTTCGAGGAAAGCATCGTCGTCGCGCTGGTCTGCATCATATTCCTGCTGCATGTCAGGAGCGCTCTGGTGGCGATCCTGATGCTGCCGGTCGGCGTGCTGATGGCGTTCGGTGCGATGAAGCTGCTGGGTCTTGGTTCAAACATCATGAGTCTCGGCGGCATCGCGATCGCGATCGGGGCCATGGTGGACGCCGCCATCGTCATGATCGAGAACGCCCACAAGCATCTGGAACGGGGTGAGCCGGGGCGTTCGCGGATCGGCATCCTGATCGACGCGGCCACCGAAGTCGGTCCCGCACTGTTCTTCAGCCTGTTGATCATTACCGTCTCGTTCATGCCGATCTTCACGCTGGAATCGCAGGAGGGGCGTCTGTTCAGTCCGCTTGCCTTCACCAAGACGTTTGCGATGGCGGCAGCCGCGCTTTTGTCGGTCACGCTGGTGCCAGCGCTGATGGTGATTTTCGTCCGGGGCCAGATCGTTCCGGAGCACAAGAATCCGATCAATCGGTTCCTGATCTGGATTTATCGGCCAGTGATCAAGGGCGTATTGCGCGCCAAGACGCTGGTGGTCCTGCTCGCCGTTGCCGTGCTTGCAGCCACCGTTTGGCCCGCAAGGCAGCTTGGCACCGAGTTCATGCCCAACCTCAACGAAGGCACGTTGCTCTACATGCCGACCACCTTGCCCGGCATCTCGGTTACGAAAGCGGCCGAACTGCTGCAGACCCAGGACCGGATCATCCGGTCGTTTCCGGAAGTGGCCTCGGTATTCGGCAAGGCCGGACGGGCTTCCACGGCAACCGACCCGGCCCCTTCAGAAATGTTCGAGACCGTGATCAACCTCAAGCCCACGGAGCAATGGCGGTCGGGCGTGACGGTTGACAGCCTCACAGCGGAGATGGACAAGGCGTTGCAGTTCCCGGGCGTCTCCAATGCCTGGACCATGCCAATCAAGGCCCGTATCGACATGCTGTCGACCGGAATCCGGACACCGGTCGGCGTCAAGGTGATCGGCCCCGATCTGGCTGGGATCGACAAGCTGGCGAAACAGGTCGAGCGGGTTCTAAAGGCGGTGCCGGGCACATCGTCGGCTTATGCCGAGCGCGGTATCGGCGGATACTATCTCGACATAACGCCCAACCGGATGGCGCTGGCGCGTTACGGCATCATGATTCAGGATGTCCAGGAGGTGATCGCCACCGCGCTGGGCGGTCAGACGGTGACCACGACCGTTGAGGGCCGCCAGCGCTTCACCGTCAATATGCGGTATCCCCGGGACCTCCGTGACAATCCTCGAAAGATCGCGTCCGACGTCCTGGTGCCGATGCCGCAG
>JAFKKQ010000308.1:0-5540 GCA_017304505.1 Hyphomicrobiales bacterium
GCTCCGAGGAGTCCGCCGATCATCCAGGTGTTGTTGGCGCCGGTGAAGCGGACGAGGAAGACGCACAGCCCCGCCACCGCAAAGACGATGGCAAGCTCGCCGGGCGGCAGGATCGAGCGTGCCGAAAGCTGCGGCAGGCCGCCGTCGATGCCAAAGTTCAGGAGCAGCGAGGGCAGAATACAGACCAGCAGCGCGACGCGAATGGTCTGGGAAAAGGCCACCGCTTCGCTCTGCGCTCCCTCCTTCGCGCCGGTGCGGGCCATTTCGGCCAGGCCGCCGGGCGTCAGCGCAAAGAAACCGGTGGCAAGGTTGACACGGGCGGCGCGGCTGAACGGCACGCACAAAAGCGCCGTCGCCAGGATGTACACGACGGCGGTCAGCAACATGAAGGGGAACCAGATGACGATCATCTCCAGCGCCGCCATGGTCAGGCTGAGCCCGATCGAGGTTCCGACGATCAGTTGCCCGACCTTGCGGCCGAGCCTCGGTGCAAAGACATCGACGCCCAGCACCGAACCGACCGCCGTCGGCACGAGCGCGCCCAGCACCCATGCGAGCGGAATGCCCGCCCACGAAGCGGCGAGCGCCGTCAGTCCGGAAATCGCCAATACCGCAAGCGCTGGCAGATGCTTCATGGGTCACGGGCCTCACATTGTCGGGAGTTGCGCGGAGGGCGCCCGCAAGGCTTGGCGAAGCGGGCGATTGCCGTTACGGAAGACGGCGCGCAACCGTTTTCCTGCCACAGGGGCGATTTGATGAATTCCAAACCCCGCCACAGCATCCCGGCCCGGGCTGGCGCGCGGTAATGTACGATCTCACCGACATCAAGGCCTTCGTGACGGTGGCAAAGCTCGGAAGCTTCACCGCGGCGGCGGCGGAAATGCACATGTCGCAACCGGCGCTGTCGCGCCGCATCGAAAAGCTCGAAACCGCCCTCAACACGCGTCTTCTCAAGCGCACCACGCGCAAGGTCGGTACCGGAATATTCATCTTGTGGTAGAATTCCGGATTGCGCGCAGCCTGTGGCGGCACCACGGCGTAGACCACGTAAGTGTCGTTGTCGCGGATCGTCCGGTAATACTTCTGCAGATTATCGGCAAACGCATGCGGCTCCGGCAGCGCGTCAGGCTTCATCGCCATGCCGGTGACGAACGACGCCACGTGATCGGGCGAACGGCCGAACATGCCGAACGTGTATTCGGCAATGCGTCGGTGCCCTTCCATCCGGCGCTGAAGGTCGTCGCGGGTGCGCGGCCGCAAATAATAGATCGAGTGGCGGCCGCCCTCCTCCTCGTAGGTCATAACGTCGCGGTTGGCCGGATCGGCCTTCATGTCGTAGATGCCGGCGACCGTCTTCGCCGCCTCGCGAAACGCCGGGTGGCGGGTAACATCGTCGATCCGCTCGCCACCGACGTAAACCACGCGGCCGTCGCGCAGGGATTCCAAGTGTTCTTTTCCCGTGCGCAGCATGTCGGAGGCTCCCTGTTGTGATCTGCGGCGACAACCTTATCATGGACTGAACCACAGACCGAAAAGATCGCCAATGACCGACTCCCTTGGGTTCCGCAAGAAATTCGCCGTCATCGCCCCCTCCACCAACACCTCCGTCCAGCCGGAATTCGACCGGATGGCGCCGCGCGGCGTCACCAATCATTTCGGGCGGATTTCCATTCCCAACGATCCGATCCACAACGACGATGACTTCAATCAACTCATGGACAACATCCGCTCGTCGATGATGGAAACCGTTGACCGGGTGATGACCTGCGAGCCGGACTACCTGGTGATGGGCATGTCGTCGGAGACGTTCTGGGACGGCCTGGAGGGGAGCCAACGACTGCAGCAGCGCGTCGAGCAGCGCGCGGGCGTCAAGGTTTGCATGGGCTCGGATGCGTCACAGGCCGCGCTGAAATGCTACGGCGCCAAGCGCCTCGGCATCATCACCCCCTATATGCCGGTCGGCGACAATCAGGTGCGGCGCTTCTTCGAGGACTGCGGCTTCGAGATCGTGAGATTGAAAGGGCTGAAGTGCCAGAGCCCGGTGCTGATCGGCCACGTCTCCGAACAGGAGCTGCGCGACGCCATCCTGGAGGTGAACGGGCCCGACGTGGATGCGGTGATCCAGGTCGGCACCAACCTGGCGATGGCGCGGCTTGCCGGCATCGCCGAGTTCTGGCTCGACAAGCCGGTGCTCGCGATCAACACCTGCATCTATTGGTGGGCGCTGCGGCAGAACGGCATCGACGACAGGATCGACGGCTTCGGCTCGCTGCTGTTGGAGCACTGACAGGCTGCCGTTCCGGGGCGCAGCGGCGCGCCCCGGAACGGCAAGCGATGCGGCTTACTTCGGCGCGAAGTAATGCGTCTCGAGCAGCAGGCAGCCGTTCTTGGACGTGAACGGGCCGTGATAAACGCCCGGCGGGCGCACGCAATAGGTCGGTCCGGTGAAGGACTCGCCGCCCTGCCCCTTGTCGTCGTTGCCGCAAACAAGATCGCCCGATACCAGGAAGACCTCCTCCCAATATTCATGCACGAACGGCACGGTCGAATAGGCGCCGGGCTCGATCTTGAGAATGCGGGTGCGATTGCCGACCTTGTTTTTTTCGTCGAGCGAGCCAGCCAGGATCTTCTCGGAAAAACCCCACGGATAGCCGGGCACCGCATGGAACCCGTTGTTCATGTCCACCCCGTGGAACTCCAGGTGGCCCTTGTCGTAACCCATCGCGATCTCCTTGCAGGGACAGAAATTCTGCGGCCACTTTACCCGGCAGCCCTGCGGAGTAAAGGCGAACTGGCGGGCAAGCCATCCAGCCCGTTTGGGTGGACTGGCCGCGGCTGCAAATGAGCGGAAATCGAAAGAAAAACCGGTTCAGGCCGCGACCACGGCCACCCGCGCGCGTTTGGCGAGGAATTCGGCAACCTCGCGTTCCGGCATCGGTCTGCTGAACAAAAAGCCCTGCCCCTCGTCGCAGCCCTCGGCCCTGGCCGTGTCGAGCTGCTCCTTGGTTTCGATGCCTTCGATGATGGTGGTGATGCCGAGGCTTCGCGCCAGACCGACCACCGCACGAACGATCGCCAGGCAATCCTTGCGGACCAACATGTCGCGCACGAAGGAGCGGTCGATCTTGATCTTATCGAATGGGAAATTGCGGAGATAGGCAAGCGAGGAATATCCGGTGCCGAAATCGTCCATCGAAATCTGGATGCCGCCTTCGCGCAACTGGTGCAGGACCGCCAACGTATTGGCCTCGCCCTGCAGCAGCACCGATTCGGTGATCTCGAGGTCGAGCCGGCCCGCAGCAAGGCCCGATGCCGCAAGTGCACTCAGCGCCATCTGAACCAGGTTGCGGCCTTTGAATTGCGCGGCCGATAGATTGACCGCAACACCGACCGGCTGCGGCCATCGCGCCGCTTGGGCACAAGCCGTGCGCAGCACCCACTCGCCAAGCGGCAGGATGAGTCCCGTTTCCTCCGCGAGCGGAATGAACTCGGCCGGCGTGATGAGTCCGCGCTCCGGGTGATTCCAGCGCAGCAATGCCTCGAAACCCGTCACTTTGCCGGTCTGCAAGTAGAGGATCGGCTGATAGTAAAGTTCGAATTCACCGTCGGTGATGGCCTTGCGCAGATCCAGTTCAAGCGCGCGGCGCGATTGCAGCCGCTTGTCCATTTCACCCTCGAAGAAGCGGTGCGTGCCACGGCCGTCGCCCTTGGAGAGATAGAGCGCCATGTCGGCGTTTTTCAGCAGCACATCCGGGTTCGCACCGTCATTCGGAGCGATGGCGATGCCGACGCTGGTTCCGATGACGATGTGCCGGCCGTCGATATCGTAGGGTCGGCTGATTTGGCCGACGATGCGGGAGGCAAGCTGACTGCATTGTTCCGGCCGGGCGACATTGGCCTGCACCACCGCGAACTCATCGCCGCCGATACGAGCGACGAAGTCCGCCGCCGACACCGCCTCGGTCAGACGAGCCGCGACCAGCTTCAACAATTCGTCGCCGATCGGATGGCCGAGCGTGTCGTTGACCGTCTTGAAGTGGTCGAGATCGAGGCAATGGACGGCGAAACCTCGATCCGGCTGGATGCGGTCAAATGCATTCTCGAGATGCTCGCGAAACAACAGGCGATTGGGCAGATTGGTCAGCATGTCGTGGCGGGCAAGATGCGCGATCTTGGCCTCCGCGCGCTGGCGCTCGGTGATGTCCTCGTGAACCGCAACCCAGCCGCCGTCCTGCATCGGACGCTGCGACACCGCGACCGTGCGCCCGTCCATCAATTGCTGGGTGAATGCCGTGGCCTCACGGGTGTGGATCGCCGTTGCCGCCGCCGCCTGCTCGGGGTTGCCGATGGCGCCGTTGCCGATGGTGGCCCGGAACGCCTCGATGGCCTGGAGCATGGTTCCAGGCCGCGCCAGTTCCGGCGTCAGCGCGTACATCTGGACGTAAGTCCTGTTGCAGACGATCAGCTTCTGCTCGGCATCGAACATGCAGAGGCCGTGCGCCATGTTGTTCAACGCGATGTCGATACGACGGTTGAGCTGTTTCAGCTCGACCTCGCGCGCGATGAGCTGAATGGCGTTGTCCTTGAACACCTCGACTGCACGCGCCATCGCGCCGACCTCGTCGCGGTCCTCGCGCGAGGGGATCGTGGCAGTGGTGTCATGGCGAGCGAGCCGGGTCATCGCCTGGGTGATGCCGGCAAGCCGCGACAACACCCGATGCATGGTCGCAAGCCCGATCGGACCGATCAGAACGATGGCCGCAAAGGCGCACAAAAGCACCCACACGGCGAGCGACTTCACCGTGTTACCGACAAAGGCAATGGCTTCTTGCGCATCTTTCAAGCGCAGGTCGCGATAGTCCTTGATCAGGCGCTCGATGCCGTTTGCAATGTAGGCGTAGCCGGTGGCTTCTTCCACCGCTTTATCCTGGGCAAATTCGTTGGCGTAGAATGCGACCTGATCGGCGGCCTCGAACAAGGCCGGCAGGCTCTCGGCGATTCGGCTTTCCAGCGAACCTGGGTCGTCACCCTTTTTCGAGGAGGCGTCGCCGATCAGCTTCAGCAGCCGCTGCTTGATTTGCTCCAACTCATCGCGTTCCGCCTGAAGCCTGTCGCGGTCGACCTCCGGGGGCATGCTCTCGACGATGCGGCGGTGGTTGGCCAGCAGGATTTCGAGTTTCGTCGAATTGAGAACCCCGAGGAAGCTGTCACCGTAGAGATGGCGGGCGGCGTCTTCGGTTGTCCTGGAAAAATAGATCGAGGCAGCCGAAAGCGACGCCACCGCGAGCAACGCCAGGAACGCGAAAAAATAAAGCTTCGCCGCAATGCTCGCGCCAAAGCCGTGCACAAATCGCGCCGATTCGGGTTGATCACCGACCATTGAGTCTCACATGGCTTTTGAAACCGCGAGACGGGCCGCGTCGATCACGGCTCGCATCGCAGGCGTCGGCTCACCAAGCGTAATGAGGCTCAGGGATTGTCCGATGGGTCTGTCGGTGGCGATCTCCGGGAGCCCCTTCTTTCGCGTCAATGACAATTGC
>JAFKKQ010000308.1:5575-11311 GCA_017304505.1 Hyphomicrobiales bacterium
GGATGTTAGGCCCGTGCACTGGGTGACCGCCGAGCAATTCCGCTTCGACCGAGGTAATGACGCCGCCACCCCCGCCGACAAAGGCCATGCGGATCGGCGCATCCTTGCCGCCCAGCGCCTTCCAGTTCGTAATCTCACCGGTCAGGATCTTCTTGATCTGATCCATCGAGGCTTTGCGAACAGGGTTCGAGGGATGGACGACAAAAGCGACGCGCGTATTCGAAATCTCGAATGCCCGCAGACGATCGTAATCAAGCCCAGGCAGGGATTTCTTCAGTTTGGCGATTTCGATCCCGAGCGGAGCCGAGGTCATCGCCATATCGGCGCGACCTTCCATCAGGGCGATGAGGCCCAACATCGTTCTGTTGGGGATGACAGTGAGTTGCTGGCCGGACTTGGCTTCGATTTCCGCCTGATAGGGTTCCATAACGCGACGGTTGAAGGTGGTCGCGCCCTGTAGGATCAGCGGGTCCGCGGCGGCCTGCAGCACCGATCCTGTCATGGACAGCACGGTGAGTGCGCCCAGCAGCGTGCGGGGAATCTGCCTTCCGCACGTTCTCCCGAATGCGATCATCAAATCCCCTTGCCGGCTTTCGCCCGCCACGCCTCCGGCGACCGAGGCACGGACAACCTGTTGCATCCAAAAGTAACAGCCTCGCCGTTACTTCCGACCTAAAGGCCCTCCGGCGCTGCCGCTCGTTCCGATCACGGTGAATCGCGCATTAAGGGACAGTCGCGTTCCATCAAAAAATTGGATCGAAAACGCTTCAAAATCGAGATTTTCAACCCGCTGTCACAACACTGTTGCGAGGCTGTCACACAGCCTCGCTAGGATACGGCCACTGAGTGCAACCTTGAGAAGAATACGAATGACGTTCGCAATGGTGCGCATCGGCTGGCCCAACACCGCCACGCTCCTGGCCTTGGCGGTCACGCCGCTCGTGGCGGCGATGTGGTGATGACGCGCGCGTCATAACGGCAGACGCCGCCCGAAGGCGGCGTCCGGTCGTGATCCGTGGCCCGCGTCGGCGAAACAGGCGCCGAGCGTGAGACGAGAGTTTCAGGCGGCCGCGACCTCTCCCGCCTCGGCTCCCTCCACGACCACCTCGATCTTGCCATCGAGATGGAGGCGCAACCGGCTGCCGTCGACGATGCGGCCGATCCCCTCGGTGCCGACGATCATCGCGACATCGTATTCGCGCGCAAGGATTGCCGGATGGCTGAGCCAGCCGCCGACCTCGCTGACGAAGCCGCCGGCGCGCGAGAAGTAGGGCAGCCACGCCGGATTGATCATCGCCGCTACGATGATGTCGCCGTCCTGGAACCCCACCATTGCATTGCCGGTTTCCGCATCGTCCTCCGAGATCACGCGGGCGCGCGCCTCGATGACCTTGCTGCCGGACACGCGCGTCCCACGAATGGCATCCGAAGCGCCGCCGGCCCCGCCGGCGTCGCCCGCCGACGCTGCTTCGAGATCATGCGCCGTGAGCAGCGAAGGCAGAGAAGGCGACTTACGCAGGCGCAGGGCCTCCTCGTGGCGTACCTGGGCAAGCGCTCGCAAGTCCGGCGCGGTCGATCCGCTCAAGGTGAGCAGTTCGTCGAAGCGCAGATAGAACGCACGGCCTTCGAGGCCGAAGCGCCGGTCGAGCGTCAACACGGCACGGCGCAACGTCGCCATCTCGAACAGCGAGTGGTGCTTGGCATCCTCCTTGAGCGTCTGGAAGCGCCGCGCGATGTCGATCAGCCTGGCCTGCGATTTGCTGAGCGCCAGCGTATCCTGATAGGCGGGCCGCCCGGCCTGCACGCGGCCCGCGATCATGCGGTTGAGCGTGCCAAGGTCTTCGGCATACCGCGGCTCGGCCAGCTCATAGTCGAGTACGGCGCGGTGGCCGAAGTTCTTGAGCAACAGCCAGCGGCGGCTCTTGTTGGACGCCGCCGTCGGCTCCGCAATCGCACGGGCCTCATAGGTTTCCGGGATGTTCCCCAAGAGGCTCGACGGATCGATACCGCCGGCCGAAAGGACACTCCGGGCACGCTCGAGATAGAACCCCGCGGCGATGTTGATCACGTCCACGGACACATGGGTGTCGTAGGCGAAGCGTTCGTACAGGCGCTTGATCTCGGCGACCAGTTCGTCGGTCGACAGCTTCTCGAAGTCGACCGCATTCATCACGCGGCTCTCGTCGAGGAACCGCGGCAGGAAGTGCTCGCGGAAGTCGCTCTCGATGCGGTCGGCACCGCGCAGCAGGCGGCGGGCCGCCAGCGGGCTGATGACCAGCGCACGCGATTGCTCCTCGCGCTTGTCGACATAGAGGCGGCCGAGGATCGTGACCAGATAGGTCGAGCCATCGTCGACGCGATAGGTGAGACCCAGTTCGCGCGCCGCCATATCGACGCTGCCGCCGGCCGCCCATAACGTTTCCATCAGGGACAGCGACAGCGGCGTCGGCCTCGGCAGCATCTCCGACAGTTCGTTCTTGCCGAAGATCAACTGATCGGGCGCCGCACCCTTGGCGAGGGTGACGACACGCGCGAGGTCGTTCTGCATCGAGGCCATGTCGGCATCGCCGGCCACCGGGCGGGTGATGTCGCGGCTTTGTACGAGATAGAAATGCCCGTCGCGGTAGGTCCACTCCATATCCTGCGGGCCGCCAAACAGCCGCTCGGCCTCGTCGCCCAGCGCCAGCAGCGGACCCAGATCGATCGGAGCCGTGGCCTCGCCGAACGGCTTCTTGGTGACCCGGCCGAAGCGGTAGCTGCTCGGGCGGACCACGCCCGACACCAGGTTTTCCGCCGTTCCCTCCACCATTTCGACCATGACGAGGCCGCCGGCCGAAGGATTCCGGGTGAACAGCACGCCGGAATATTCAGCCTCGACCATGCACTGAACCAGGACATTGCCGGCGCCGGCCGAGAGGCCGTAGCTCGACACCCGCGCCGCCTCGAACGACGCCTGGACGCGGGCTATCGCCGCCTCCAATCCGGCCCGGTCGACGTCGATGACCGACTCGAACACGCCGGCAAAGCTGTGGTTGGCGCCATCCTCGGAGCTGCCGGAGCTGCGCACCGCGAGCTTGACGTTGCCAAGACGCTCCCAGATCCAGCCAAGCTCGCGATGGCGCGTGGCTGCGGGCTCGCCGGCAAAGCGCGTGAGGAACGCCGGTGTCAGCACGACGCCGTCGGGGACCGGCATCCCGGCTGCGCGCATGCGGGCGAGCCGGTATGCCTTGTTGCCGCAGTTCTCCAGCCGCGACACTTCCTCAAGCGGAACGATGCCCTCCGGCGTTCCGCGGCGGCGCCACGCCCGCCAAGCCTGCGCGAGCTGCCCGGTGACCCACAGCCGCTGGAGCACCAGCAACACCGCGCTGGTGACCAGGTAAATGTCGGCGCCGGCGCTCAGGAACGCGCCGATCGCCGTCAGCAGCGGGAACGCAATGAGCCAGATCGCAATACGCTTCGTCCGCGTGGTCGCAAACGCGAGGTCGACGTAAGCCGTAATGGCTACGCCGAACACGATCGGCAGAATCAGCCACGGGTCGCGATCCGCAAGACGTTCCACCCACGGCAAACCCGCGCTGCTTGCCACCGCGAGATCCTGGACCGCAAGCAGCGCCACCGCCATGATCGGCAGGAACAGCATGGCAATCAGATTGCGGCCGGGCGTGATGCCGTGGCGCTTATAGAAGGCGCGGATCGCGCGCGACTTGCGGGCGGGATCGTCCTTCAAGCGCTGCTTGATGTCGTCCATCTCCGCCGATGCCTCGCGCGCACTGATCTGGTCGCGCTCGGCTTTGACGCCGAACGGCAGGACCATCAGGCGCGACAGGCCGGCCAGCAGGATGATCGTCAGGATCAGGCCGATGTAATCGGCGACGTGCGACAGTGCGCCGGCGAGCGCCTCTCCGCCTCGGGCAAAGTAGCCCTTGTGCGCTTCCGCGAGCCACGCCTTGATGTAGGGGCGCGGCTGGCTCTTGGTGAAGTACTCCCACGGCACCGTATAGCGGCCGCGATAATCATAGCCGAGGCGCGTGAACTCAAGTCCGAGCACTTCACCGAAGAAACAACTCCGACGGTCGTAGCACGGCACGACGATCGGCTTCTTCGGCAATTGGGAGAGTTTCGCCTTGAGCTGATCGCTCGGCGTCGGCCGCACCGGAATGTTGATCGCATTCGGCAGGTGTCCGCTTGCGAACTCGCCGGGATAACGCGGGTCGACGAACACCACCCCTTCCTTTTCGACTAGGCGATGAACGTCGGGCGTGTCGAGCAGCACGCTTTGATTGGGATAACTCGGCAGCGCGCGCAGATCCTCCAGCGTGCGGGCGCGCAGGCCGGTCAGCGGCCGCTTCTCCACCAGCCACTTCTCAAGGCCGCCGACCAGAAAGCGGCAGTCGATGCCCATCTTGGCCAGGGCCTGACAGGTTTCGTAGCTGCGGTTGCCGTTATGGCAATAAAGGATCGCCGTCTTGCCGGCGAAATCGATATGGGACGACTTGATGTCGGGAAACCGAACGGTCTTGGCATCCGGCATGGTTCCCATTTCGGTCTCGGCCGACTCGCGAATGTCGAGCAGGAAGGTGTCCTTGCGCTCGCCGTGCGCCTTGGCCTCAAGCAGCTTTTCCAGTTCTCCGCTGCTGATTCCGAGCGGGCTGCGCTGCTGATCGCCGTAGCTCGCCTCCTTCAAAGTCGGATCGAGGCTTTTGCCATCAACCGTCGGCATCGGGCGGATCAACGCGCCTTCGAGCCGCGCCTGGCGCGCATTGGTGTCGGTCACATATTGGTAAATGTTGATGCCGATTGAGACGGTGAGCAGCACGAACATGCCGAAGGCGGCACCGCCGCCCAGAACGGCCGATGCCAGCGCGAACAGTTGCGAAATGCTGACGAACGATCCCACCACCAGTTCCGGCGATGGAATGGCGTAGGCCCGCCCCGCTTCCGCGAGGCAGAGCATGAATGCACCGAATGTGGAGGTGGCGATAAAAGCCACAGCACCGGCGAAGCACCGAACGCAACTGACAGGACGCATGAACTCAAATCCTCGGATTGAAGTGATCAACAAACCGGATTGAGTGGCTGGCAGGAGCGCTGTTCGGGGGCGTGTGGCCGATCGAGGCCCTCAAGCGCGTAAGCAGCATTTCGCGCAAATTTCCGTCCGCCGTTGAACGTGACCCCAGTCCCTCGAAGGTTAAATTAACAATTTGGTAGTAATCGTTAAACGCCATTTACTTTTCTGGGTTAATGAACGTTTACCATTCATGGTTAACGCATCGTAACCGCTGGCGCGGCGCGGTCGATAAATGGTTAATGTGGCGCCATTCGTTCCAAACGATGGCCCGACGCAGTGCTGCGGCTGGAAATGATGGAGAGCACCGGCCAGTTGCGGGCGTACTCCCCCCGCAAAGCGCGGTCATGCTTCCAAACGGTTCGATAAGATGCCGCGCGTCTACGCCTTGCCGGGCACATCACGAGGCGGCAGGCCGCTATAGCTCCAGATCAGGTGTCGCGGGATCGGCCCTTTGCTGCGCACACCCGACTGCATTTCCTCGAATGCATGAGCGAGCGCGCCGACCGACCGCGACAGCACGAACAGTCCGCGACAGAGCGGCGGCGGAAAGCCAAGCTCGGCATAGACCACGCCGGTGGCGCCATCGACGTTCATCGGGATCGGGTGGCCGTCCTTCTCCCCGAGCCGCGCCTCGATGAGGCGGGCAATCGCGGCATAGCGGCCGTCGA
>JAFKKQ010000309.1 GCA_017304505.1 Hyphomicrobiales bacterium
TCCGCTGATGACTGTGATCCCTTCATCGGCGAGGTAGCCCGCGAGAGCCGATCCGATCTCGGGCTCGGCCTCCGGCAGGAGCCGACTGCGAAAGACCAGCGTGACCGCGACGCCAGCGCGCGCGAAGGTTTGGGCGAGTTCAGCCCCCACATAGCCGCCGCCAAGCACGATCAACGAACGCGGTAGTTGCGACATGGCGAGCGCCGCCGTGCTGTCGAGCGGCGAGACGTCGGCGATTCCGGGAATCAGCGGCAGCGCGGGGCGCGCACCAGTTGCAACGATGATGCGCTCCGAAGTGAGCCGCTGACCATCCACGTCGACGCCGCCAGCGACGAGCCGGGCCTGACCTTCTCGGTAGGCTACGTTGTTGTATTCGGGCAGGAGGTCGGCGTATTTCGCCTGACGCAGTCCAGCGACCAAAGCGTCCTTCTGGGCGATCTGTGCGGCCCAATCGACCACGCGGGCGCCACTTTCGATGCCTGCGAACCGAGTTTGCGCGACATTGGCGTGGTGCACCGCCTCCGTAGCCCGGATCAACGCTTTCGAAGGCACGCAGCCGATATTGACGCAGGTGCCGCCGATCGTGCCGTATCCGATGAGCGCGACCTGTGCACCCTGCTCGGCGGCGGTGATCGCGGCGGAAAAGCCGGCCGAGCCGGCGCCGACGACCACGAGGTCGTAGCTTTGTCCTTTTTTCGCGGGCGCGCAGCAGTCACTCATGATTTGAACTCTTCCTGTCCAATGTACTCGCGCAACAATCAGCGCTTGAGCGGCGGCGAACGAGCCAAAAGGCGGCGACTGCCAAACCTGTCAGCACAATCGCGATTCCGACATAGCCCGTCGCGGCAAGCGACGCCGAAATGCCGGCGGTCGCGAGACTTGCGATCAGGATGGGCGCCCCACAGCAGGTTACCGCCAAAACGGCCCCAATAATTCCAAGAGCAAATGGCCTGACGCCTTGCCCGTCCGCGTTCATGACTTCAGATCGGCGGGATAGCCATGATCGGTTGTCGCCTTGATCATGGCGTTCGGGGACGTGAGAGCATTGTCGAACAGCACCGTCGCCGTGACGTCATCCATGCCGTCGGCCTGGCTTACCTGAACCGATTTCACGCCGGTCACGTGTTCCAGAGTGCTTTTGACGATGGGACCACAAAGGACGCACCCCGCGTGATGGACGGCGAGGGTGACCGTCGATTCGGCCGCGACGGCGAGCGAGGGCGCAGCGAACAAGCCGATGGTCAGGACGGCGGATGCAAGGCGATGAAACATGGCGATCTCCTGGGTTCAGAATGCGATGGCGCGGATGAGGTAGGGGAAGCCGAGCGCGACAATGACGAGCCCGGTCGCGGCCCAAAGACCGATCTTGGCCAATCTGTCGGACTTCGGATCGGCGCAATAAGACCCCGTAGACCCGATAAGCGCCGTAACCGATGAAGCCCAGCGCGACGAGGGCGAAGAGCGGTTGATACGGCTCCAGCGCAGTCAGATTGCCGATCCAGGCGCCGCTGACGCCCAGCGTGAAAAGGGCGAATGGTATGACGCAGCACGATGCGGCGCCGAGCGCTGCCAGGATGCCGCCCGCCGCGAGGAGCCGCGAGGCGCCGCCCTTGGTTCGGTCATTCGCCTGCAGCGCCGCAGCGCCCAATTGATTCCGCGTCGTCGTCATGACCTCGTTTGGCAGCGCTGTTGCCTCGTCTCGCACCGTCATTGAACACGCTCCCGAAATCGATCTATGGTGACCCTAAGGCCTGTAGGGACTACAGGGTCAAGCGAGAACTTCTCACGGATTTGTGAGGCCAAAAATGAAGCAAACCGAAGACTTTTCGATCGGGGCATTGTCAGAGCGCAGCGAAGTGAACATCGAGACAATCCGCTACTACGAGAAGATCGGCATCATGCCGGCGCCGGCTCGCAGCGCCGCCGGCTACCGCATCTACGGGGTCGAGCATGTCAGGCGGCTGCATTTCGTTCGTCGGGGTCGAGAACTTGGCTTCAGCCTCGACGAATTGCGTAACCTGCTCCGCCTGGTTGACGGGCACGCCTTCACCTGTGCGGAGGTCAACGCGCTGACCGTCGAACATCTCAGGGATATCCGTCGGAAGATCGTCGACCTGCAGCGGTTGGAGCGGGCGATGTCGGACATGGCGGCGCAATGCAAGGGCGATCAGGTTCCGGAGTGCCCGATCATCGATGCCCTTTTCGAGATGAGGTCTGTCGCCGGCGGCGCGCGTCCCGCCCGAGCTCGGCGCAGGGCCGAAGTGACGAAAGTCGCGCGTCCAGCGTGAGCGCGACAACGTCGCGGGCGATCGAAGTCTCGACACCCATAAGCTGTTGCCCATTCCTCCCAATTGATCCGCCGATATCCACGGCGCGCTCCAATTTCCCGCTTGATTGCATCAGAGCGCAGTCGCTCGCTTGCTCGCATGGTGGCGATCAAGCCACTGGCCATGCGGCTCAGCCCGGCCGGAGTGAATCGGTCCAAATGACACCGCAAGGTGTCATCCGTCGGAAAGGAAAAAGATTCCAAAAGTTTCATCAACGAAGGACACTTGACATCTGACCTAGAGCGTTTCACATTTTGACTGAAGCATAACCCGCGTTAGCGAAGTAGTTGGCGCATTCGCGAGGCTGGATGTCCTGGACGAGCTGACCGATGTGGCGCCAGGTGTCCTCGATGGTGCGCTTCTGAGCTTGCCGCATCCAGTGTTTGACTGCTCGATCGGGTTGAGGTCGGGCGAGTATGGCGGCAGGTACCAGAGCCTGGCGCCAGCAGCCTGGATCATCTGCCTGACAGCTTTCGACTTGTGGCTTCCGAGATTGTCGAGAATGACGATGTCGCCTTCGCGCAGGGTTGGCAGGAGAAGGTGCTTCACATAAGCGCAGAAGCATTCGCCGTTGATCGGGCCGTCGAAGACGCAGGGTGCCGTGAGTTGGTCATGGCGGAGCGCGCCGAGGAATGTGAGGGTACGCCAGTGACCGTGCGGGGCGAAGCCGCGCAGGCGTGCCCCTTTGGGGCCCCAGCCTCGCAAAGGGGCCATGTTGGTCTTGATCCAGGTCTCATCGATGAAGACGAGGCGGCCCGGATCGAGCCCGGCCTGCCAGGATCGCCAACGCTGACGCCTACGAGAGACGTCGGCGCGAGCCTGTTCGAGAGCGAACAGTGTTTTTTTTGAACCGCAGCCCTTCCCGGCGCAGGAACAGCCAGACCGCGTTGTGTGAGACCTTGACCCCACGGGCTGCCAGTTCCGCCTTCAGACCATGCAGCGTCAGGTGAGGCGTCTGAGTGATCCGCTCGACGATGAAGGCGCGGTGCGGATCAAGCACAGGCTTGCGGTGACCGCCCATCTTGCCAGGCACAACCGAGCCGGTCGCCCGCTGCCGCTGTGACCACTTCACAACCGATGAGACCGCAACGCCAAACCGTTCCGCCACAGACCGGCAGCTCTCGCCCGCCAGAACCGACGCCACCACACGTTCGCGAAGATCAAGGGAAAGAGGTCGGGTCATGCGATGCTGGCCTCCAATCCAGTCAGCATCTTGAATCACAAACCGCCCAAAACCGGAATCCCCTCCGATTCAATTAAGCAATGAAACGCTCTAAGCAATCCATTCGTCATCGGCCGCGACGGCACGCGCGCCGAGGTCATCGCAAAATATCGCGCTTGGATCGCTGCGCAACCTGCGCTGATGAATGCGCTCGAGCAACTGCGCGGGCGCGATCTCATTTCTGCGCGCCGCTCGCATGCCACGGCGACGTGCTGGTCGAACTCGCCAACAGGCGCTGATCACGCGCCTGTTTGGTCCAATGTTGCCAGACGCTCGGGCATGTCGAGTAGCTTCATCGCCGCGGCGGTGATGGCCTCGGTGATCGTCGGATAGGTTTCTTCCGAGCTAACCGAGAGCCCGTCTGGGAATGTCACGGTCGCCTGGTAACCATTACCGCGTGGCGTTGCTGAAAGCTGGATCGTAGACATGTCGCTGCGACTCCCTGCCAGATCACACTGTCGTCAGCCCGACCGGCTGGTCTGTTGCGATCGTCTCTCCTGCCTTACCTCCGGCAAGCTGCATATCATCTTTTCACGGTTTCGCCGCGCGCTATCGACGTATGGCCTCTCGCCTGTTCAACCATAGGAAAAGGTGGGCGTTCAGACCGTCGCGGGGTGACCCCGCTAGGCGTGGGTTAGATCAAATTCACCTGGAGCGTCTGGCACCGGCACCGCGAACCATTCATCTTCATCGACACCAAACAGTCCGTGCGATACCGGCACCGTCGCCAGCGGGTTATGGACTACGTGCATGGTCAGAGGCTTTCCATGGCGCCGATCGGTGGCGCAACCAAATACAGCTGACACACCGGCGTAAGCCGGATCGAGGAACGGCGTCGTCGGAATTGCAGTGTTGTTGTGATTTACAATGGAAAATCGCAATGAAAGGGAGGCGCCTTCGATTCTTCTGGTCTCGCGGTTGATCAAGTACTGCAACGGACCCACGGGAAAAACACTTTCGACGCCAAAGGGCATCTGCGTGATTCCACGCGCACCGGGCGTCCATCCCAGCTGGCAGCCGTTGATCGCAATGATGTAGGCATCCGTTGGCAGCACGATTCCCTTTTTCAGATACGTTTGGAGCTTGCTGACCTTCGCGTCAAAGGCAGTCGTCCAGCGCAACAAGATTTGTTCGTGAGGAAACGTACCGACCTTCGCCTCGCCTGGCTTCGGCTCTTCGAGCCAATCGGCGGGAAGGTTTTTCGGCTCAGGGCAGACGGCCTCGATCCATATCCTCACGCCGCCATGTTCAAGGCGCAAATCCGGGCCATCGCCAACGCAGGTCAGTTCGTGACCTTGGTCGTGGAGGTGCTGCGCAAGCAGAAGCTCCCATGTGCGTTGAGCCAGGCTTGCCGGCTTGCCGTTGGTGAACTCCGCGACAAAATCCTCGTTGGGAAGGCCAAGGCGCGCGTAGGTTTCCCACAGCCCCGTGAGTTCAGCGAGCGAGGGCGCCCGGCTTTTGAAATGCTGCGCGAGAAAGGCGCGAACACGCGCGTCAAACCGAGCGAGCTTTGTTGGTACGATCATCGCGTATCGCTTTCTTGGATTACCGCTCGCGCGTCGCACGCGCGATCCGACGTCTCGCGCCGGCGTCTGATGCAGCGGCGAGAAGCTCCTTCCACGTATCTGGCGGATTCTCGCGATTCAGCATGTTCCGAAACACGGCATAGGCGTCGCTGCCGCTCTCGTAGGCGCGCAGCGTCGAGTCATCGTTGACCCAAGCGAGCACGATGATTTTAGCGTCTCCTGATTGTTGGTAGCGAAAGAACAGCCGGAACTGCTGCAGGAATTTGGCGCGGAACCAGTGCTTGTAGTCGTCGCCGAGCGTGCCGCCCTGGCGATAGACGTCGCGGGTCGGGTCACCTGGGATATCTTCGAACGCCACTTTCAAGACGGCCGCGAGGAGCTTTGCGGCGCGTTTCTTCTTATATCCCGTTGGGTCTTTCTTGCGCGCCTTCTCGACCGCCGCGATCATCGCCTCTAGCTGGTCGAGAAAAAGCGGATGCGCATAGATCGCCCAACCGTTGACCTCGAAGGTATCGTCGCTCACGCATCATCTTCCGGCAGCGCCGCGTCGAGATCGACTTTGACGCCCTTGGCGAGATCCTTGCCGCGCGCGACCAGCGACTTCGGCACTGGCCGAATTCGCGCCGGCTCGTTCGCCATGTCGTGCGCCAGGAAGGCGAGGAACCTGCCGATCACCGGATCGCCGTCGTTGGCGCTCGATTGCTTCTTCGCGATCACGACGGTGCCGTCCGCGAGCCCGCGAAACACGACCTGATCGCGTTTGCCGAGAGCCAGCATTCTGCGAATGGCGGCGGGCACGGTCGTCTGGCCGCGCTCAGTGATGGTCGCGGGGATTTCGAGGATTTCAGCGGTCTTGGCCATAACCCGCTCCTTGCATCGTTACAGCATCCCATGTAATGCATTTGCATTGTAAGTCAAGTTCAGCCATGTCGCCCGCGCTGATACGAGGGTTTCGACTGGGAGTCGCTGATTTCCACCCACTCGGTGGACACTCCCAGTGGCGAACGAGCGGGGGAAGCAGGATGGCGTTGGTCCGTGTGCTTGAGATCGAAAACTTTCGGGCGGTCAAGAGCCTTCGCTGGCTGCCTAGTCCAGGGGTAAATTGCCTGATTGGGCCCGGGGACAGCGGCAAGTCCACCATCCTTGATGCCATCGACCTTTGCCTCGGCGCACGGCGGTCGCTCTCCTTCACCGACGCCGACTTCCACGCTCTCGATTTCGGTCACCCCATCCGCATTGCACTGACTCTCGGCGCCTTGGACGATCCTCTGAAGAACATCGACTCCTACGGCGACTTCCTCGTGGGCTTCAATTCAGCTACCGGGGTGGTGGAACCGGAGCCCGGCTCCGGCCTCGAAACCACGCTGACTCTGCAGCTCACCGTCCAGGACGACCTCGAGCCGGAGTGGACGCTCGTCTCGCCCCGCGCGCAGGCTGCAGGTCGGACCCGCAACCTCAACTGGGCTGATCGCACGCGCGTCGCGCCCGCTAGGCTTGGCGTCACCGGCGACACCCATCTGACTTGGCGACGCGGATCCGTGCTGACCAAACTCACCGATGGCAAGACCGACGCATCAAAGGAGCTGACGCGGGCGGCGCGTGAGATGCGCGACGCCTTCGACCAAAAAGATCTCAAGGAACTCGCGGAGCCGCTCAAGCTGGTCAAGGCGGCTGCCGGAGACATGGGGGTGCCCGTGGGCGCCGCCGTCCAGGCGCTCATCGATGCCGGCTCGGTCACCTTCACGGGCGGGACCATCTCACTCCATGACGAGGAAGGGGTGCCGCTCCGCGCCCTTGGCCTCGGTTCGTCGCGCCTGCTGATCGCGGCGTTGCAGCGGAAGGCGGCCGAGAAGGTCACCACGTTTCTCATCGACGAACTCGAATACGGGCTCGAGCCGCATCGCATCATTCGCCTGCTTGGTGCTTTGGGCGCAAAGGAAGAAGTACCGCCGCTGCAGGTTTTCGCGACGAGCCATTCGCCGATCGCCGTCGCCGAGTTGAACGCACACCAGCTTCACATCGTCCGCAGGAACGGCGGGCAGCATACAGTCAGACGCGCGAGCGACGCCGGGGACGTACAGGGCACCATCCGCGCCCACGCCCACGCCTTACTCGCGTCGTCCATTGTGGTGTGCGAGGGCGGCAGCGAAATCGGTCTAATGCGTGGTCTGGACCAGCACTTCACCGCGAGCGGCGAGACGTCGCTGTCGGCATGTGGCGCGACTTTGGTCAATGGCAACGGCGATGAGACCTTCAGCCGCGCGACCGCTTTGCAATCCCTCGGCTACTGGATAGCCATCCTGAGAGACAGTGACAAGCCCGCTCCAACAGCGGCAGAAGCGGCTTTTATTGCGGGCGGTGGCAAGGTGTTCGCATGGGGCGGCGGGCGAGCGCTCGAACAGGAATTGTTCGCCGCACTGCCGGACGGTCCTGTGAGCGAACTGCTCGAGCTCGCTATCGAGACGAAGGATCGCGCCTTGATCGAAGCGCATATCAGGACAATCTCCAATGGCGCGAACACGCTCGGCGATCTGGAGACCGAGGCGTTGATAGACGGTCTGGCCCCCGACAGTCGCACCCTCCTCGGAAACGCGGCAGCCCGCTTTGGATGGTTGAAGACCATTAGCACGATGGAAACGGCGGGCCGGACGATCGTCGGCCCCGCCTACGGCGAGGCTGATGCCAGCCTCACCAGCGTCATCGACGGCCTTCGGGACTGGGTCGAAGATGGCAGCCGTTGAAATCGACCTGCGCTCGATAAACCGCGGGCTGGTGATAGCGCCTGCGGGCTGCGGCAAGACCCAGCTCATCACCGATGCTCTCACGCGGCACGACGGCTCGAAACCCATCTTAGAGCGTTTCACATTTTGACTGAAGCATAACCCGCGTTAGCGAAGTAGTTGGCGCATTCGCGAGGCTGGATGTCCTGGACGAGCTGACCGATGTGGCGCCAGGTGTCCTCGATGGTGCGCTTCTGAGCTTGCCGCATCCAGTGTTTGA
>JAFKKQ010000310.1:0-5012 GCA_017304505.1 Hyphomicrobiales bacterium
GCATCGAAACGCGCACCGGCGTTTCCAGATTGCGTGAGATGTCGACGGCCAATGCTTTCAGCGGCGAGATGTAGAGCGTGTGCAGCCCCGTCCGCCGCACATCGCGGCCGGTGGACGCAAGCGATTTCCGTTGCGGCGCTTCCAACTCCACCAGCGTCGGCAGAAACCCGGCCAGGGTCTTGCCGCCACCGGTCGGCGCGATCAGCAGCGTCGAACGGCCGGTGCGGGCGCGCGCCAGCAGTTCAAGCTGATGCGCACGCGGCGTCCAGCCGCGCGACGAGAACCAGCGCGAAAAAATTTCCGGCAGCAGCGAGGCGGTGTCGGCGTTTTTCGCGAGGTTCATCGCTCATGATCGGTGTTGCCGCGAATATGACCTGGCCGGTTATTTGGCGGCATTCGCCTTTTTCACAAACCGGTCGTCGTAGGTCTTCTTCACGTCGATGGTCGCCGCCATGACGGACGGATCGAACGCCTTGAGCACCGCTTCGGCGGTTTCGACGGCGCCGGGCACGAACATGCCATCGGCGGAATACATCGGCTTGGAGAGCGTCAGCGCCTCGATATAGATCGGCAGATTGCCGAGCGCGTACTCCTCCGGCATCAGCTTGGCGATGTCCGCGGCGGAGTGGCTTGCGATCCAGCGCAGGCCGTGCACGAAGGCGTTGACCACCTTCTGCATCACTTGCGGATTCTTCTCGATCATCGCCGGGGTGGCATAGACCACTCCGCCGGGATACGGCCCGCCATAGACCGCCTTCGTTCCCTCCGCGGTGCGGGTGTCGGCGACCACCTTCACCAGCTTGTCGTGCAGCATCAGCGTGATCATCGGATCGGAGCTGACGATGGCGTCGATCTCGGCGCGGCGGGCGGCGGCGACCGCGGTCGCCGTGGTGCCGGTGCCGACGTACGAGGCGTCGTCGGCCTTGAGCCCGTTGCGCACCATCAGATAGGACACCATGAAGTTCGTGCTCGAGCCCGGCGATGTCACGCCGATCTTCATGCCCTTCAAATCTTTCGGCGAGTGATAGCGATTTGCCTTGCCGGCCATCATCGCCAGCACCAGCCCCGGATAGCGCCCGAACTGCAGCACCGCCACCACCGGCTGATGCTTGGCCTGCATCTGGATGGTGTGGTCGAAGGTGCCGACGGCAATGTCGGCGCTGCCGCCGATGATGGCCTGCAAGGTGCGGCCGCCGCTGGCCACATCGGCGATTTCGACGTCGAGACCCGCCTCCTTGAAGTAGCCGAGCCGCTCCGTCACCGACAGCGGCAGGTAGAACACCGCCGATTTGCCGCCGACCGCGATGCGCACCTTGTCGGGCGCGGCCGTCTGGGCACCGGCGGCCGGTGTCAGCAGCAGCGTGAGCGCTATCGCGCCGGCCACATGAAGCATCGTGGTTCTCATGGTCGACTTTCCTCTCTCGACTTATGAATTGACGAACGAACATGGCGGAGACGAGACCGCCGCCGGCGGCCGGTCTGGAACTCCAATGGTAATGGCAAGCGGCCCACCCGGCGCAAGCCCATAAGCGGCACATTACGCACTACGAGACAAGGCGTTATCCGCAACCGCCGCACGCAGCCGCCTCGATCTTTTCAAACCAGTTCTTATCTTGGCGCCATGAACCTCTTGGCGCCATGAACCTCTTGGCGCCATGAACCTCTTGGCGCCATGAACATCCTGGCGCCATGAACTCGAAGGCGGTGGGCTTGAAGGCGATGCGCCCCGAAGACCTGCTGACCCCGACGCCGTCGGGCGTCTGCTGCCGGACCGGCGGCTTCCACATCGATCCGACCCGGCCGGTCGACAAGGCCGTCATCACGCACGGCCACTCCGACCATGCGCGGCCGGGCCACGGCGCGGTGCTGGCGACGGAGGAAACGCTGGATCTGATGCGGCTGCGCTACGGCGACAATTTTGCGGGCTCCACGCAAGTGGCAAAGCCCGGCGAGCCGCTGACGATGGGCGACGTCACCGTGACATTCCATCCAGCCGGCCATGTGCTGGGCTCCGCCCAGATCGCGGTCGAGCATGGCGGCCTCAGGATCGTCGCCTCCGGCGACTATAAGGATGCGCCCGATCCGACATGTGCACCGTTCGAGCTGGTGCCCTGCGATGTCTTCATCACCGAAGCCACCTTTGGCCTGCCGGTGTTCCGCCACGGCGACGCCTCGGGCGAGATCGCCAGGCTCCTGCATTCCGTCGCGGTTTTTCCCGAGCGCGCGCATCTGGTCGGAGCCTATTCGCTCGGCAAGGCGCAGCGCGTCATCGCGCTGATCCGGCAGGCCGGGTACGACCGGCCGATCTACCTGCACGGCGCGCTGGAAACGATCACACGCTATTACCAGCAGCGCGGTATCGATCTCGGCGTGCTCAAGCCGGCGCGCGGCGCCGACAAGGCGGAGTTGGCCGGCGCCATTGCGCTTTGCCCGCCGTCGTCCTTGCAGGATTTGTGGACGCGGCGCTTTCCCGACCCGGTGCCGTGCTTCGCCTCGGGCTGGATGCGGGTGCGGGCACGCGCCCGGCAGCGCGGCGTTGAACTGCCGCTCGTCATTTCGGATCACGCCGACTGGGACGGCCTGACCGCGACCATCACCGCGACCGGCGCCTCCGAAATCTGGGTGACACACGGCCAGGAGGACGCGCTGGTGCACTGGAGCCGGCTGCGCGGACTGAAGGCGCGGCCGCTCGCCATCGTCGGCTATGGCGACGAGGACGAAAACGATGGCACCGCGGCCGGAGCCGGCGGCGCTTCATGAACACGTTCGCCGAGTTGCTCGACCGCCTCGCCTACGAGCCGGGCCGCAACAACAAGCTGCGGCTGATCGCGGATTATCTTCGCACCACGCCCGACCCCGAGCGTGGTTTCGCGCTTGCGGCGCTCACCGGCGCATTATCGTTCCAGCACGCCAAGGCGGGCGTGATCCGCGCGCTGATTGCCGAGCGCACCGATCCTGTCCTGTTCGAACTGTCCTACGATTACGTCGGCGACCTGTCCGAGACCGTCGCCTTGATGTGGCCGGCCGACCCCGCGAAGCGGCCCAATGCCGTGCCTTCGCTCTCTGAAGTGATCGAAACCCTCGCCACGCTCGGCAAGGCACAGCTTCCCGCGCAACTCGCGCGCTGGCTCGATGCGCTCGACGAAACCGGGCGCTGGGCGCTGCTCAAGCTCGTCACCGGCGGATTGCGCATCGGCGTGTCGGCACGACTCGCCAAGACCGCCGCGGCGTCGCTCGGCAACAAGGAACCGAACGACATCGAAATCCTCTGGCCGGGACTCGCGCCGCCCTATACCGAGTTGTTCGCCTGGCTCGAAGGTCGCGCCGAGAAGCCGATCTCCCTCGACTCTGCGCCGTTCCGCCCGGCGATGCTGGCGCACGCCATCGAGGACAGCGATTTCGCGTCCCTCGATCCGGCGGCGTTCACGGCGGAATGGAAATGGGACGGTATCCGCATCCAGGCCGTCACCGGCACGGCCGACGACGGACAGGCCGTCACCCGGCTTTACTCGCGGACCGGCGAGGACATCACCAAGGCCTTCCCCGACCTCGCCGATGCCTTGCGCCTGCCGGGCGCCATCGACGGCGAATTGCTGATCGTCCGCGATCGCCGCGTGCAATCGTTCAACGTGCTGCAGCAGCGGCTCAACCGCAAAGCCGTAACGGGAAAGCTGCTCGCGGATTTTCCGGCACACCTTCGTGCCTACGATCTCCTGGTGGACGGCACCGAGGATCTGCGCGCGTTGCCATTCGCGGAGCGGCGCAAACGGCTGCAAGCCTTTATCGAAAAGCTGAACAGCGAGCGCGTCGATCTCTCACCGCTGGTTCCGTTCGACACCTGGGAGGCACTTGCGGCGGCGCGCGCCGACCCGGCCACAGCGGGCGCCGGCACCGATGCCGATGCGATCGAAGGCATCATGCTCAAGCGCCGCGACGCGCTCTATCTGCCGGGGCGGCCGAAAGGCCTGTGGTGGAAGTGGAAGCGCGATCCGCTCGTCGTCGATGCAGTGCTGATGTATGCCCAGCGCGGTCACGGCAAGCGGTCTTCGTATTATTCCGACTACACCTTCGGTGTGTGGACCACGGGCGAGAGCGGCGACGAACTGGTGCCGGTCGGCAAGGCCTACTTCGGCTTCACCGACGAGGAACTGCACCGGATCGACCGCTTCATCCGCAACAACACCATCGAGCGGTTCGGCCCGGTGCGCGAGGTAACCCATGAGCCGGACCGGGGCTTGGTGTTCGAGGTCGCCTTCGAGGGCCTGCAGCGCTCAACCCGGCACAAGTCCGGCCTCGCCATGCGCTTTCCCCGCATCAGCCGGCTGCGCTGGGACAAGCCGCCGCGCGAGGCGGACCGGTTGGAAACGCTGCAAATCATTCTGGAGAAAATCGAGGCGGGACGCAGCGGCACATCGCCGGCTGTGGCAGAGAATTAAATCGCAGGCGTGCTACAATGGCGCGGTCGGGAGATTCTCATGTCTGGCAACATCCAACGTTTCCTCGGCGGTCCGCCGCTGGCGGTCCTGGGCAAGCTGATCCTGCTGTCGATCCTGATCGGCGTCGTGCTGTCGGCGCTCGGCCTCGACCCGTGGAACATCGTCGCCAGCGTGCGCCGGCTGCTCCTCAACATCTGGGATATGGGCTTCGACGCGATCCGCTGGCTCTGGCAGTACTTCCTTCTCGGCGCGGTGCTGGTGATCCCGATCTGGCTGATCCTGCGCGTGGTGCGTGCGCCCAAGGGCCGGTAAAGCTGCCCGACAGAGTTGCGCCGGTAGCAGGCTACGCCGGCCACGGCTCCGCAGTCATGGCCGCGGCGTCGACCCCGACGAGATCGGACAGCCGCTCCGCCTCGCCACGGTCGAGCGCGCCGGTCAGCGCGGCTTTGATCCCGGCAACAAGTGGGAGCCCGCGAAAAACCAGCGAGCTGTAAACCTGCAGCAGGTCGGCGCCGGCACGGATCTTACCGCGCGCCGTCGCTCCCGAATCGATGCCGCCGACACCCACCAGCGGAA
>JAFKKQ010000310.1:5105-10608 GCA_017304505.1 Hyphomicrobiales bacterium
TCCGGGTCGCCAGCGGGTAAAGCGGGCGGCCGGACAGGCCGCCGGCCTGGCTCGCCGTCTTGCGGTCACGCAACGTCGGCGGCCGGCCGATGGTGGTGTTGCCGACGATCATGCCATCGACACGCCGCGCGCGCGCGATCCCGACGACATCGTCAAGCTCGGTCAGCGACAGATCAGGCGCGATCTTGAGCAGCACCGGCGTCGGTCCGGCGTGCGGCGAAACCCGATCCCGGGCCTCGACGATGCGCGCCATCAGCCCATCCAGCGTGGCCGCCTGCTGCAGGTCGCGCAGCCCCGGCGTGTTCGGCGAGGAAATGTTGACCGTCACATAGCTTGCGACCGGCGCCACCCGCTCGATCAGCCGGACGTAATCGGAGGCGCGGTCGGTGGATTCCTTGTTGGCGCCGATGTTGACCCCGATGATGCCGCCGGCTGCAGCCCGCGCCGCCAGCCGCGCCAGCACGGCGTCGCCCCCCTGGCTGTTGAAGCCCAGCCGATTGATGACTCCCTGGTCCGGCTCAAGCCGAAACAGCCGCGGCCGGGGGTTACCGGGCTGGGGGAGCGGGGTGACCGTACCGATTTCGACGAAGCCGAAGCCATACCCCAGGAGAGCATCTACCGCCTCGGCGTTCTTGTCGAAGCCGGGAGCAATACCTATTGGATTGGGGAAGTTGAGTCCGAAGACCCGCACCATGAGCCGTGGGTCGTCGGCCGGCGGACGACGGCGCGGTGAGAATTTCAACGCCTTGATGGCAAGCGCGTGGGCGTCTTCCGGATCGAATGCCCGTAACAACGGCCGAGCGAAGCGGTCAAAAAAAAAGCCGATCAAAGAACACCCCGGGTCGCGCAGTGCGGCGGACCCTATCGGCCATGATCGCGTTCTTCAAGGTTGGACTGGACAAGGGACAAATAGGGCTATAATTCCTAGGATTGGATAATAGTCTTAAGCTGGAGTTGCAGGAACCAGGAACGGAAACCGGGTAACGGTCATGGCAAGCGCACCGCTGACCCACAATCAAATCTGGACGGCGCTCGACCGCCTCGCAGAGCGTTCCGACCTGTCGCCGTCGGGCTTGGCCAAGCGCGCCGGGCTCGATCCGACCACGTTCAACAAGTCCAAACGTATTACCCCCGATGGACGGGCGCGATGGCCTTCGACCGAGTCGATCGCCAAGGCGCTCGCCGCGACCGGCGTCAGCGTCGAAGCCTTCGTCTCGCTGATCGCCGACTCCAACGGTGCGGCACAGGCGGTGCCGCTGATCGGCTTCGCCGAGGCCGGCGCCGGCGGCTATTTCAGCGACGGCGGATTTCCGGTCGGCAAGGGCTGGGACGAAATCGCCTTTCCCGCCGTCACCGACGAACACGCCTATGCCCTGGAAATCTCCGGCGACTCGATGCTGCCGGCCTATCGCGACGGCGACGTCATCATCGTGTCGCCGGGAGCGCCGGTGCGGCGCGGCGACCGCGTCGTGGTCAAGACCAAGGGTGGCGAGGTGATGGTCAAGGAACTCAAGCGCCAGACCGCCAAGCAGGTCGAGTTGAAGTCGCTCAACGCCGATCACCCCGAGCGCGTGCTGTCGCTCGAAGACGTGGTGTGGATCGCGCGCATCGTCTGGGCCAGCCAGTGACATTCGGTATACATAGGCCCACGACGAATCATCGGGGGCCATCATGTCGACCAGCACGATTCATCCGACATCCTGTTCCTGCTGCAGCGATCTGATGCGCGGCGCGTTCAGCCGCCGTGCCTTGATCCGGGGCGCCGCGGCCGGCGTCATCTCCACGACGCTGTCGCCGCTCGCGGCATTTGCCGCAAAACGCCAGTATGACGCGATGGTGCTCTCCTGCATCGACCCTCGCCTGCAGGAACCGGTGCGACGCTATACGGCGCGGCGCGGCCTCACTGGAAAGTACAGCCACTTCGTGATCGCGGGCGCCGCGATCGGCGTCGTGGCCGAGCCGTTCAAGGACTGGCGCAAGGCGTTCTGGGATAACCTCGCGACCTCCATCGAAATTCATCACATCAGGCGCGTCATCGCGATCGACCACCGCGATTGCGGCGCCGCGAAAATCGCCTACGGCGCCGACAAGGTCGCGAACCCGAAACTCGAAACCGAGACGCATCGCGCAGCCCTCGGCGAATTCAGGAAGCAGGTGGCCGCGCGGCATCCGCAGATGAAGGTCGAAACCGGCCTGATGGCGGTCGGCGGCAGGATCGAAATGTTTGCGTGATGCCGCCCGTCAGGCGGTGCGCCAAAGCAATATTCCACCGCGGATCAGATAGACCGTGGAAATGGCGTAGATGATGATCCGGGTCCAGCGGCGGAAACCGTGATCGGTCATGCGCTCGAGCACGAACGGCGCGGCCATCGCGCCAACCAGCGCCAGCACGATTCCCGGACCCCAGACCTCGAACTTCAGATCGCCAAAGCCGGAGAGTGAGCCGAAATAAGCCGTCCGCACCAGATGGCTGAACGATTGGGTCACCGCCTTGGTGGCGATGGTGGTCTTGCGGTCGAGCCGGCTCTTGTTGAAAAAAATGTCGAGGAACAGCCCGCCGACGCCGGCGAGAAGCTGGATGACGGTGGTGAAAAAGCCGGTCACGAACGGCACGCCGCGCCATTCGATGTTCGGCCGTGCCGCCTCCGGCATCACCTCGACCGAGAACGGCATCAGCCCCAGCAGGATATAGACCATCGCTTTGCTGGGAACGAAGGCGAAGTACCGCATCACGGCAAAGGCCAGCACGGCACCGGCGATATAGCCGAAGAAGATCGGCCAGATCACGAAGCGCCGCCAGTGCAGCGCACGCATGCCGTTCGCCGTGAGCTGGATGATCGAGAACAGCACCATGCCGGTGGCGACGTCGAAATAGACCAGCAGCACGCCGAGCAGGACCATGCCGCCGGCCATGCCGAAGACACCGGAGATGAACGACGAGACGACGACGGTCGAACCGATGAGGGCCAGCGCGGCGGGAGTCATTGCGGAGGAAGGCCTACCAGCAGCAAGGAAGCGCTAGGCCGATCGTGCCAGCGCGCCGTCGATCATGTCCACGGTGTTCTTCAAGCCGTACACCGCCACGAACGATCCGAAGCGCGGGCCTTTCTCCTGCCCGAGCAGCACTTGATAGAGCATGTTGAACCAGTCGAGCGACACGCCGGGCTTGCCGTCCTTAGCCTTCTTCTTCTCGTCGAGGAACGGCGGCCGGCGGCCGACATCGTAGAGCACGTCCTGGATATGCTCGGCAGTCGCATCGGCCGGCAGGTTCGACAGCGCGTCGCGCAGATCGGTGAGCGCCTTGCGTTCTTCGGCCGAAGGCTCGCGGAATTTCTTTTCCGGGAGCACGAAATCGCGGAAATAGTGGATGGCGTATCCCACCGCCTCGTTGAGCTTGGGATGCGTCTGCGGTGTCACACCCGGCCGGTAGCGGCCGATGAAGCCCCATAGCGTCTCGGCGTTCTCGGCGTTCGACGACGACACCAGCGTCAGCAGCATCGAGAACGAGATCGGCATGTCGGCCTTGGGCGGCTTGCCGGAATGGATGTGCCAAACCGGATTGGCGAGGCGCTGCTTGCCGTCCTGACGCTCGTAACCGTCGAGGAATTGCTGGTAGTCGTCGACGTGGCGCGGGATGACATCGAAGTAGAGGCGCTTCGCCGACTTCGGCTCGCGATACATGAACAGCGACAGGCTCTCGGGGCTGGCGTAACGCAGCCATTCCTCGATGGTCAGGCCGTTGCCCTTGGACTTGGAGATCTTCTGGCCCTTATCGTCGAGGAACAGCTCGTAGTTGAACCCCTCCGGCGGCGTGCCGCCAAGCGCGCGGCAGATCGCGCTGGAGAGCTTCACCGAGTCGATCAGATCCTTGCCGGCCATCTCGTAGTCGATGCCGAGCGCGACCCAGCGCATCGCCCAATCGGGCTTCCATTGCAGCTTGCAGTGGCCGCCGGTGACGGGAACGGTGACGCGCTCCTTCGATTCCGGCTCCTCGTAGGTGATGGTGCCGTCCTTGGCGTTATGCGCCAGCACCGGCACCTGCAGCACGATGCCCGTGCGCGGATCGATCGGCAGGAACGGCGAATAGGTCTGCGCCCGCTCCTCGCGCAGCGACGGCAGCATGATCTTCATCACCGCGTCGAAGTGCTCGAGAACCTTGAGCAGCGCGGCATCGAAGCGCCCGGACGTGTAGCAGTCCGTCGAGGACATGAACTCGTATTCGAAGCCGAACGTATCGAGGAAGGCGCGCAGCCGCGCATTGTTGTGCTGGCCGAACGACGGGTGCGTGCCGAACGGGTCCGGCACCTGGGTCAGCGGCTTGCCGAGATGCTGCGCCAGCATCTCCTTGTTCGGCACGTTGTCCGGAACCTTGCGCAGGCCGTCCATGTCGTCGGAAAAGGCGATCAGCCGGGTCTTGATCTTGTCATCGGTCAGCACGCGGAAGGCGTGGCGCACCATCGTGGTGCGCGCGACCTCGCCGAAGGTGCCGATATGCGGCAGGCCGGACGGCCCATAGCCGGTTTCGAAGATCACCTCGTCCTTCGGCGTTTTCTTCAGCCTGGCGACGATCTTGCGCGCCTCCTCGAAAGGCCAGGCGTTGGACTGCTCGGCCAGCTCGCGCAGCGAGGCGGCGGTATCGGGAACGGACATCATGCTCTCCGGGGCGCGGCCTTGTCTTAAGAACCGGGTGTTGTCGCGTCAATCCGCGGGCTCCGCCGGGGCGGCCATTCGCCGTCAAAACGGGCTGATCGGGAAATACCGTAGCCAGAGGTCGCTGAAGCGGCCCTTTTCCCACAGTTGGAACAGAGCCCAGTTAAAGCCCTGGCGCAGAGGTTCGTTGCCGCGCTTGACCGCAATGCCGACGCCCTCGCCAAAGTATCGGCTGGAAATGAAGGGACCGCCGCGGAAGGCGCAGCAATTCTGCGAGTCGGTGCCGTTGAGCCAGTAGGCGAGCGAAATGCCGTCGCCGAACAGGAGATCGACGTCGCCGCGCTTGAGCGCCTCGCGCGCCTGTTCGGGCGTCGGGTAGCTCCGCAGGTCCACCTCGGTGAACAGCGCCTTAAGGTAAGCCTCGTGCGCGGTGCCGGCGACCACCGCCACCTCCCGGCCCTCAAGCTGTTCAGGCCGCACGTCCGGCACCGCCACGTCGCGCCGCGACACGAAACGGGCTGCGGTGCGATAATAGGGGTCGCTGAAGTCGGCGAGCCCACGGGCGTCGGGCGTCACCGCAATCGAGGCCATGACGGCATCGCCGCGGTTCTCGGCGAGCGACTGCAACAACGTATCGAACCGCCGCATCTGGATCGAGCAGGCAATCTTCAACTCCTCGCAGATCATGCGGGCCAGATCGACGTTGAAACCGGCGGGGTTGCCGTCGGGCCCGGCATAGTTGAACGGCGGATAGTCGACCTCGGTGAGAAAACGAATCAGCGTGAGACGCGACAGATCCGGCCGCTCCGGCCGCCGCCGGGGGTCCCAGAAGCCCGGGATCGTAACGGGACCG
>JAFKKQ010000311.1 GCA_017304505.1 Hyphomicrobiales bacterium
GATCGGGCTCGGCGCGGCTATCGACTATGTCAATTCCATCGGCAAGGCGCGCATCCGCGCACACGAGGCGGCGGTGTCAGCTTATGCTCACGAGCGGCTGCGCGAATTGAATTCGATCCGCATTTTCGGCAGCGCGAAGGACAAGGGTCCCATCGTTTCGTTTGAGATGAAGGGTGCGCATCCGCACGACGTTGCCACGATCATCGACCGGGCCGGCGTCGCCGTACGTGCCGGAACCCATTGCGTGATGCCGCTGCTCAACCGATATGGTGTGACGGCCACATGCCGGGCGTCGTTCGGGCTCTATAACACCCGGGAGGAGGTCGATATCCTCGCTCGCGCGCTGGTCAAGGCGCAGGAAATTTTCGCATGAGAAATTTTCGCATGAACAGGGTGCTCGGATGACCGAAGAACCGGTCCACAGGCGTGAAGACGTCGATATCGAGAACAAGGCGACGTCGCTGCCCGAGGCGGAGATCATCCGGATGACGGATGACATCGTGGCTGCGCTCAAGACGGTCTACGATCCCGAAATCCCGGCCGATATCTACGAGCTTGGCTTGATTTATCGGGTCGATATCGAGGACGACCGCTCGGTGAAGGTCGAGATGACTCTGACCACGCCGAATTGTCCGTCGGCGGGAGAGTTGCCGCAGATGGTGGAGGATGCGATTGCGACCGTGCAGGGCGTGAGCGCCGCCAGCGTCAACGTGGTCTGGGACCCGCCGTGGGATCCGAGCCGGATGTCGGATGAGGCTCGCCTTGTGCTCAATATGTGGTGAGTTGCGCGACTCTCGCCGGCGCCCTACATAGGTGTCGGCGAAGGCATTGTTATTTTTGAGTTATTGCAGGTCTAAACGCGACTTCGGCGATCGAGGCAAGGAGGCAATGCAATGGCGACGGCCCGGCCAAGACCCCAAGTGATGCGCCTCTCAGAGGCCGCTGCCACGCGCATCAAGGAATTGATGTCGAAGTCGGACCGGCCGATCGCGGCGCTGCGTGTCGGCGTCAAGAACGGCGGCAGCGCCGGCATGGAATACACGATGGAGTATGTCGAGAACGTGGGGCCGACCGACGAGGTGGTCGAGGACAAGGGCGTGAAGCTTTTGGTCGATCCAAAAGCCGTGATGTTCCTGATCGGCACTGAGATGGATTGGAAGGTCGACAAGTTGTCGTCGCAGTTCGTGTTCAACAATCCGAACCAGACGTCCGCCTGCGGTTGCGGCGAGTCCGTGCTGCTGACGCCCGCCAAGGGCGAGACGGCGGAAGCGCACTAAGCCTCAGCCGACCTCGAGCGGAGACGATCGCACGGGTCAGGCGACTTTGGATTCGATAATCCCGACGAATTCAGGGTCGGTTTCGCAGATCACGCGGTTGCGGCCGTGGTGCTTGGCGGCATAGAGGCACGTGTCGGCGCGTGCGATCAGCGTTTCGGCGGTGTCGCCCCGGCGTGCGGTTGCAACGCCGAACGACACTGTCACGCGGCCGAGGCTCTGGCCCGTTGAGCGCTTGAGCAGTTCCTTCGACATCACTGCGCGGCGGATGTGATCGGCAACCGTGAGTGCGGAACGCAACACGGTGTTCGGCAGGACAACAGCGAACTCCTCGCCGCCGTAGCGTGCGGCGATGTCCTGCCCCTTGACGTTCTGACTGAGCGACATGGCGACGAGGCGAAGGACCTGGTCGCCGGTCAGATGACCCCAGGTGTCGTTGAACGATTTGAAGTGGTCGATATCGGCCATGATCAGCGACAGCGGCTCGCTGCGTTCCTCGGCCTCGGCCATCGCCAGCTTCAGCCGGTCGTCAAAGTGCTTGCGGTTGGCGAGGTTGGTCAGCGGATCGGTCAGGCTCTCGCTGCGGACGGTGGCCAGATCCTCTTGAAGCTGGTTGATCTCCTCGCGCGACGTCTGAAGCCGCTGCTCCAGCGTCCGGTTGGTCTGCATCATTTCATTCGCAGTCGCCACCAGGCTTTCGACGATCATGCGCAGTCCGTCGCGATCCTTGATCGTGTGCAATTCGTCGGAAACTGAACTCAGGTTTTCCGTGTAGGTGCTAGCCGAACCGACTGCGGTATCGATCATGGCCATCACCTGATCGATCTCGTCCATCACCCGTGAGCCGACGTTGCCGATTTGCTCATCGAGGCGGGCGGCGGAAATGTAGGTGGCGTAAACGTGGTCGAGATCGGCTTCCGTGAGCGTGCCGTTCTTCGCCAGCGTTTCGTTGATGACCTGATTGAGTGTGGGATTGTAGCCGGTGGCGTAGGTGTACCAGATCTCGTAGTTGCGGGGGATGGCCGGTTGCCGGAGCGATCTGATCTGCCCCAGCGCGATGTCGGCATAAGCCATCGTGCGTTCGTGCTCTCCCGGCTCCGACATTGTTTTATCTATCCCCATGCCGCGGCCGGACGCGGTCGATATCGATCAATCCATTGCGGCGACCAGAGATCGCCGGAGATTGGTCACGGATAGGTAAAAAGCCGGTAAATTTCGAACGTTTCGGCTTTTTCAAGCCTTGCTTCGCACCGGCCTGAGCAGGAACGCCGGCAGATGTCCTCCGGATTGTTCGAGCGGCTCGTGCAGGCGGGGAGGGGGCGGGGCGGGGCGCCGTCGTGCCTCGTCGATCCGGGTGACCGGTGCCCTGTGGCCTGCCGGCGCCGTATGGCCGTTCTGCCCTTGGCGGGCCGCCGCCGGCTGCCGTTGATCGGGGGGGCGGTGATGCTGCTCCTCGTCGCGCGGCGTGCGATGCCGATGGCGGCCGCCGCCACGTCCGTTGCGGCGAGGTTCGCGATGGTCGTCCGAGGCTTCGGAGCGATCTGCCGCCGGGTCGGTGTCAGCATGAGCCGTATCGGCAACCCAAGCGATGTCCTGGCCGATCAGCTTCTCGATCGTCGTGATCGCCTTGCTGTCCGCCGGACCGACAATGGTAATCGCGGTGCCGGTCTTGCCGGCACGCCCGGTTCGGCCGATGCGGTGAACGTAATCGTCAGCATGGACGGGGACGTCGAAATTGAAGACGTGGCTCACGTCCGGGATATCGAGGCCGCGGGCAGCGACGTCGGAGGCGACGAGCAGCGTCACCGTGCCGTTGCGGAATGAATCGAGGGCTGCGGTGCGCGCCGATTGATCCATGTCGCCGTGCAAGGCAGCGGCGTTGAAGCCGTGGCGGACCAGCGAGCGGTGGAGCTGTGCGACGTCGCGCTTGCGGTTGCAGAAAACGATGGCGTTCTTGAAGCTGTCCGCTCCACGGATCAGGCGGCGCAGCGTGTCGCGCTTTTCGTGGGATTCGCGGCCGGACTTCACGAGTCGTTGTGTGATCGAAGAAACCGTGCTGGCCGGTTTCGCCACTTCGACCTTCACTGGATTGTGCAGGAACTGCTCGGTGATGTGCCGGATCTCCGGCGGCATGGTGGCGGTGAAGAACAGCGTCTGGCGAGTGAACGGGACGAGCTTGCAGATGCGCTCGATGTCGGGGATGAAGCCCATGTCGAGCATGCGGTCGGCTTCGTCGATGACCAGCAATTCGACGCTGGACATCAGCAGCCGGCCGCGTTCGAAATGGTCGAGCAGGCGGCCCGGCGTTGCAATCAGAACATCGACGCCGCGCATCAGCTTGGCGTCCTGATCGTCAAAAGAAACGCCCCCGATGATGAGGGCGACGTTGAGTTTGTGGTTCTTGCCGCACATGTCGAAGTTTTCTTGGACCTGTGCGGCGAGTTCGCGGGTGGGCTCCAGGATCAGCGTTCGCGGCATGCGCGCCCGGGCGCGGCCCTGCTCCAGCATGGTGAGCATCGGCAGGGTGAAGGCGGCGGTCTTGCCGGTACCGGTCTGGGCGATGCCGAGAACATCGCGCCGCGCCAGCACATGGGGGATCGCCTGTTCCTGGATCGGGGTGGGGGTGGTGTAGCCGGCCGCTTCGACGGCGGCGAGAACCTTGTCGGACAAGCCGAGATTGGAAAAGGGCATAAAGCCTCGAGTCGGGACCGCCCGGAGCCGCGCCGGATCACGAGTACGACGGTTATGCGCGGGAATGGCGGTCGAATCTCTACCATTCGTACCGTTGGCTGAAACATAGGGACCGGGCGCCGAAAGTCAATGGTTTCGCGGCGGTTTCGGTTAAATCACATCGGTTTTATGAGCCTGCGTCGTCGGGGAAGGCGCGACCGCTTGGCAATCGACTTTGGCCGGGATTTGGTTACGTTTACCGGCGGCGAATGATGCCGCAAGCGAGGGAGGATGTCGTATGAAAACAACGAGATTGGGGAGCCTGTTGCAAGGCGCGGCCGTGGGTGTTGTGGCCGCGCTTGCAATGGCGGCAGCGCCGGCCCTTGCCCAGGGCAACACGGCCGGCAGCTATCCGAGCAAGCCGATCAGGATCATCATTCCGTTCGCCGCCGGCGGCGGCAACGACCTGATCGCGCGTCTGGTGGCTCCGAAGTTCTCCGAATTTCTCGGGCAGACGGTCATCCTCGAGAACAAGCCCGGTGCCGGCGGACGGCTCGGGGCGGATTTCGTGATGCACCAGCCCCATGACGGCTACACGGTGTTCATGGGCGCAAGCGGGGCGATGTCGATTGCGGCCGCGATCTACCCCAATCTCACCTATCACCCGACCAAGACCTACGAACCGCTGTCGATGATCGCGAACTTCCCGCTCATCATGGTGATTCCGAAGGATCATCCGGCCAAGAACGTGAAGGAACTGGCCGAGTGGGCGAAGAAGAACCCGTCCAAGGCCAACTATGCGGCGACCTCGCCTGCCTTCATCATCCCGAGCGAAACACTCAAGCTTGAGACCGGCATGCCGGGAACGATGATCCCCTACAAGAGCAGCAACGAAATGGTGCTGAGCGTGATGCAGGGGCAGACGCTGTTTGCCATCGCCGACGGCCCCCCGATCATCCCGCAGGTCGAGGGCAAGAACGTGCGCGCGCTGGCGGTGACCGGCTCGAAGCGGTCGGAGTCGCTGCCTGACGTGCCGAGCATGGCCGAGCAGGGCTTCCCTGGCGTCAATACGCATCTCTGGACCGGGTTCTTTGTGGCGAAGGGCACGCCGAAGCCGATCGTCGACAAGCTCGAAGCGGCACTGCGCAAGGCCATCGTCGATCCCGGGGTGAGCGCCGGCCTCAAGCGCATGGCGATCAATCCGGGCGGCGGCTCGGCGGCGGAATTCCGCGCCATGATCGACAAGGATATCGAGGGCTATGTCTCGATCGTGAAGAAGGCCCATCTGAAGTTCAACTGAATGGATCGCGCGGCTTTTGCCGCACGACCTCGAAAGTTCGCGCATGCCCCGCCGCAAGCGGGGCATGATGCGTTTTAGGCCGTGCGATTTTGCCGGGTGAGGTCTGGAGAAGGGCCATCGAATCCGGCGTCCGTCCCTTGGCCGCTCGCGCGCGGCGGCCGCATCATCCCGCCAAAGCAAAAACGGCCGTGGAGGAATGATGCGTGCGCAGGTCGGAATCGTGGGGGCGGGGCCGGCTGGGCTGATGCTGTCGCA